>JBBQBW010000165.1:0-6220 GCA_038318025.1 Burkholderiales bacterium
GGTGCTCGCGGACGCGCTCGGCGATCGCACGCCGGGGGGGCTTGGGCTGGCCATCATGCGCTCATTCACCAACAGCATCGAGTATCGGCGCCTCGAAGGGCGCAATCGCCTGGTGATGCGCCGGCGCGTCGTACCCGCCCCGGGGTGACGTTCCGGCCCGGTCAGAGAAACGTCGCGACGAGAACCGTGAAGTCGTCCTCGAAATCCGGGCTTTTGGCACGGGCCCGGATGGATTGCAGCATCCGCTCCGGTTCCGTCATCCCCGGTACCCGGGGCTCCACGATCAGCGGAAGCACATCCTCGAGCTCCCACTGCCGGCCGTCCTTCGCATCGATCTCGTAGATGCCGTCGCTGAACACGTAGAGGCGGCTTCCAGGCGGCACCTCGACACGATCCGATTCGAACCTGAACCCCGGAACAGCGCCGACCACGGTGTTCTCGGTCTTCAACGGGATAGGGTGCTCGCAATCTTCCGGCACCAGGTAGCTGGGATGGTGGCCTGCGGAGCAGTAGGCGAGGGTGCGGGTCTCCAGGTCGTACGTTCCGTACCAGAGCGTGAAGTACAGCCCTCCGTGGCTCGCCATCTGGAAGGTGGTGTTGAGGTACGCAGCCACCGCGGCGGGATCGCGCATTTCCTCGCGGGGCAACGCGTCCCCCCTCAGGACGTTCGCGACCGAAACCGCGTGCATCGCGGCGCCCGTGCCGTGTCCCGAGACATCGAGCAGGTAGATCGCGAACGTGCGCGCATCGAGCCGGTGGTAGCCGATGACGTCCCCACCGAGGCGTGCCGAAGGCAGCAGGATCCATTCGGTGCGGATCGGTCCCTGGGCGATCGGCGCCGGGAGGAGGGACTGCACGTACAGCCTCGCGCGCTCGAGGTCGCGGTCCAGCTCCTTCGAGGCCTCGACCTCCTTGCGGCTGCGCAACTCGTGCTCGAGCACGTGCAATCCGATCTCGAGCCGGCCGCCCGGCGGAAGCACGGCGTTGCGCGCGATGCGCTCGCCATCGACCATGGTGCCGTTCGAGGAGCCGAGGTCCGTGACGAAGATCTCCCCGAGCACCTGGGTCACGCGGCAGTGCACGCGCGAGATCTGCGAATCGGCGACCACCAGGTCGGCCGGCGCCACGCGCCCGATCACCACGGGCTTCGCCCCCAGCTCGATGCGCAATCCCGCGTGCTCGCCCGCGACGACCGACAGGTAATGGATGCGGTCCTCGTTGCTCACCACTCCCGGGCGAGTGTCCCCTGCCCGGATCAGGACGGTGGTCGTCTCTCCCGGGGCGAAGGTGTTCGTGTCGTCTGCGGCCAAGTTTGCGGTCCCCGCCGCGCCAAGCGGCACCAGCAAGTCATTGTAGCCAAGGGGTCGAAAGAAAGGGGAATGCGGGGATCAGGCCCGGAAGACCGCGCTAAACTAGGCTCCTATTCCCGGTGCAGCTCCGATGGACCCCAAGATTCCCCCGCAAGTCGGCGATCCCCTCGATCCCGACGCCGACCCCCTTGAAACCGCCGAGTGGGTTGATGCGCTCGATGCGCTGATCGCCACCGAAGGCGCGGAGCGCGCGACCTTTCTGCTGCGCCGCCTGCTGCAGCACGCACGTGCGAAACGCGTGCCGCTACCGCAGGTGCTGGCGACCCCGTACGTGAACACCATCGGCCTCGCGGAGCAGCCGCCGTACCAGGGCAACCTCGAGATCGAGGCGCGGCTGTCGTCGCTGGTGCGCTGGAACGCGCTCGCCATGGTGGTGCGCGCCAACCGCGAATCCGCCGAGCTGGGCGGCCACATCGCGAGCTACGCCTCGGCGGCGGATCTCTTCGAGGTGGGCTTCAACCATTTCTTCCGCGGCGGCGCCGAGGGCGACATCGTCTACTTCCAGCCGCACTCCGCGCCGGGCGTTTATTCGCGCGCCTACCTGGAGGGCCGCCTCACCGCCGAGAATCTCGACAACTATCGCCGCGAGACCGGGGGCAAGGGCCTCTCGTCCTATCCCCATCCGTGGCTGATGCCGAGCTTCTGGCAATTCCCCACCGGCTCCATGGGCCTGGGGCCGCTCTTCGCCATCTACCAGGCGCGCTTCATGCGCTACCTGCAGCATCGCGGGCTCGCGAAGACCGCGCAGCCGGCGAATGCAACATCGCGCAAGGTGTGGTGCTTCGTGGGCGACGGCGAGATGGACGAGCCCGAGGCGCTGGCGGGCTTGTCGATCGCCGCGCGCGAGAAGCTCGATAACCTCGTGCTGGTGGTCAACTGCAACCTGCAGCGCCTCGATGGCCCGGTGCGCGGCAACGGCTCCATCGTGCAGGAGCTCGAGGGCCTCTTCGCCGGCGCCGGCTGGAACGTGATCAAGCTGCTGTGGAGCGGCGACTGGGATCCGTTGTTCCTCCGCGACACGCACCGGTGGCTGGAGAAGCGTTTCCACGAGACGGTGGACGGCGAGTTCCAGACCTACGCCGCCACCGACGGCGCCTTCAACCGCGAGCACTTCTTCAACAAGTACCCGGAGCTGCGCCAGCTGGTGGCGCACCTCTCCGACGACGACATCGACCGGCTGCGCCGCGGCGGCCACGACCCGGTGAAGATCTTCGCCGCCTACTGGCATGCCGCGAAGCACACCGGGCAGCCGACGGTGATCCTCGCCAAGACCAAGAAGGGCTATGGCATGGGCACCGCGGCCCAGGGGCGGATGACGACGCACCAGCAGAAGAAGCTCGACAGCGACCAGCTGCTCGCCTTCCGCGACCGCTTTGCACTCCCGCTCACAGACGCGCAGTGCGACACCTGCGAGTTCGTGCGACCGCCGCGCGAATCCCCGGAGATGGCCTACCTGCACGCGCGGCGCGAGAAGCTGGGTGGCTACCTGCCGGCGCGCACGCCGAAGGCGGGGCCGCTCGCGACGCCGCAAGCCGCGGCGTTCGCGAAGTTCGCGCTCGAGGCGAACGGCAAGGACATGTCCACCACCGTCGCCTTCGTGCGCATGGTGGGTGGCCTCCTCAAGGACGCGACGCTGGGAAAACGCATCGTCCCGATCATCGCCGACGAGGCGCGCACCTTCGGCATGGCGGATCTCTTCCGCCAGATCGGCATCTACTCGCCGATCGGCCAGCTCTACCAGCCCGAGGACCAGGCGCAGCTCTCGTACTACAAGGAAGCCGTTGACGGGCAGATCCTCGAGGAGGGCATCAACGAGGCCGGCGCCATCGCCTCGTGGGTCGCGGCGGCCACCAGCTACTCGGCCCACGGTGTCGCGATGCTGCCGATGTACATCTACTACTCGATCTTCGGCTTCCAGCGCGTGGGCGACGCGATCTGGGCCGCGGCCGATTCACGCTCGCGGGGGTTCCTGTTCGGCGCCACCGCGGGGCGCACCACGCTCTCCGGCGAGGGGTTGCAGCACCAGGACGGCACCTCGCACCTCGTGGCCTCCACCATCCCCAACTGCCGCGCCTACGATCCCTGCTTCGCCTACGAGCTGGCGGTGATCGTCGCGGACGGGATGCGGCGGATGCTGGGGGAGGAGGAGGACGTCTTCTACTACGTGACGCTGATGAACGAGAGCTACGGCCAGCCGTCGATGCCCGAAGGCGCGCGCGAGGGCATCCTGCGCGGCATGCACCGCATTCGCGAGGTGAAAGCCGCGAAGGTGCGGCTGCTCGGCGCCGGGACGATCCTGAACGAGGTCTCGGCGGCGGCGCAGCTGCTGGAGGAGCATTGGGGCATCGCCGCCGAGGTGCACTCGGTGACGAGCTTCACCGAGCTGCGGCGCGAGGCGATGGGAGTGTCACGCGAGAAACGTCTTTCCCGTGACGACGGGAATCCCATTTCCTGGATCGAATCCCAGCTCCCCGCCACCGGCGTTCCCGTCATCGCCGCCACCGACTACGTCTCGGCGGTGCCGGACCTGATCCGCCCCTGGATCGCCGACGAATACGTGGCGCTCGGCACCGACGGCTTCGGCCGCAGCGACACGCGCGCCAACCTGCGGCGCTTCTTCGAGGTGGACCGGCACAGCATCGTTGTGGCGGCGTTGCACGCGCTCGCCGATGGACGCGTGGAGAAAGCGCTGCGGCGCTACGGCATCGACCCGAAGGCGCTGGCGTCTTGGCAGCGCTGAGCAAGGAGCCCGCGGGCCGCCTGGACGTCGGCTCGAGTCCCGTGCCGGTGCGCGACGCGCCCTAGCGGCCGATGCCGAATCCTCCGAACCAGGCCATGGGCCCCCTCGAGGCCGAGGGGCTCACCCTCGAGCCCCAGGTTGCCGCCCACGCCGAGGAGATGTTCCGGCTGCTGCGCGACCCGCGCATCTACGAGCACGAGAACCAGCCGCCCGAGTCCCTCGAGTGGCTGCGCCAGCGCTTCACCCGGCTCGAGTCCCGGCGCTCCGCCGACGGCAGCGAGCAGTGGCTCAACTGGGTGTTGCGGCTTCCCGACGGACGCCTCGCCGGTTATGTGCAGGCGTCGGTGCGTGCGCGCGGCGATGCGCTCGTCGCCTACGTCCTGGGGAGCGAGCATTGGGGGAAGGGCATCGCCACGCGCGCGGTGGCGGCGATGCTGGGCGAGCTTTCGTCGAGGTACGGAGTGCGCATCGCCTGGGCGGTGCTCAAGCGCGACAACCTGCGCTCGCGCCAGCTCCTGGACCGGCTGGAATTCGTCCCCGCCACCCAGGACGAACACGCGGAGCTTGCCGCGGACGCGGAGGAGATCGCGATGCGCCGGGACCTGGCCGCGCCATGAGCGGTGGGAAGGTGACGCCGGAGCTCGCCGCCATCAGCGCGGGCACCTTGGCGTACTACGACCAGCGCGCCCGCGAGTTCTGGGAGGGCACGCGCGACCACGACGTGCGCCAGAACGTCGAGGCCCTGCTGCGGCAACTCGAGGGCGCGCCCCCGTTCTCGATCCTCGACTTCGGCTGTGGCCCGGGGCGCGACCTCGCCACCTTCCGCGCGCTGGGCCACGAGGCCATCGGCCTGGAGGGCTCGCCACAGCTGGCGGCGATGGCCCGCGAGCATGGCGGCGGAGAGGTGTGGGAACAGGACTTCTTCGCACTGGACCTGCCGCCCGAGCGCTTCGACGGCATCTTCGCCAATGCCTCCCTCTTCCACGTACCCGCGAGCGAGCTGCCGCGGGTGTTGCGCCAGCTCCACGGGACGCTGAAGGCCGGCGGCGCGCTGTTCAGTTCCAATCCGCGCGGCCACAACTCCGAGGGCTGGAACGGGGGGCGCTACGGCGCGTGGCACGACCTCGAGTCGTGGCAGCACTATCTCGAGGCGGCCGGATTCGCGCAGCTGGAGCACTACTACCGGCCGCCGGGGTTGCCGCGCGAGCAGCAGCCGTGGCTCGCCAGCGTCTGGCGACGGGCGTAAAGCCAGGCGAAGAGGACGGACGGTGCCCCGGGAGCGACGCGCGGTCGCCTTACAGTGCGGTGGATCACACGCGCTGAACCCTTGAAAGTGTTAGTCTTTTTCGCATAATTCCACAATGCGGCCGCGCCCAAAAAGCGTCGACTCCGCCAGGCGCGTAGAACGTGATCACCGCAGACCCCACCCAACGCAGCGTCGCCGAGCTGGTCCAGGATCCGTCGCGCGCCGCGGGCCTTCTCAACGCTTTTCCGGTCTCGATCTGGATCTGCGATACGGCAGGCGACTGCGTGTTCGCCAACCAGACGTGGCAGGACTTCACCGGCCGCTCGTTCGCGAGCGACCTGGGCACGCGCTGGGTGGATTCGATCCATCCGGAGGATCGCGAGAGCATGGTGCAGGCCTGGCGCGAGGCGCTGGGACTGCGGCGTCCCTTCTCCCACAACTACCGGGTCAGGCGCGCCGACGGCATGTTTGCCTGGGTGAGCGACGAGGGGCGGCCGGTGTACGACGGCTATGGCGCCTTCGTGGGCTACATCGGCACTTGCGGCGACATCACCGAGCAGCGAATGGCGGAGCTCGCCGCGAAGGAGAAGGAGGGCGAGATCCGCATGCTGGCGGACAACGTTCCGGTGCTGATCGCCTGGTTCGAGGCCGTCGATTTCAGGTGCATCTTCGCCAACAAGGCTTACGCCCAGACCTGGGGCTGGACCGAGGAGACGATCGTCGGGCGCACCGTGCGCGAGGTGATCGGCGAGGCGGGCTACGCCGAGATCGCCCCGTATGTCGACCGCGTGCGCCGCGGCGAGAGCGTCACTTACGAGCGCAACATCGTCGACAAGGCGGGCGCGCGGCGCGTGATGGAGGTGA
>JBBQBW010000166.1:0-6200 GCA_038318025.1 Burkholderiales bacterium
AAGTTCCGCGACGGAATTGAAGTGCAGCAACGAGTACGGAAAGGGAGCAATCACGCGTCACGCAGGATCGCCGCCTGATCAACTCGCGTACACCAGATTTGACGATAGCTCCGGCGGCTCAACAGCCGGCCTGTGGAATGGTCAAGCAGACTTCACTCGTATTAACGACTATCGAGAAGCGAATCTCCAGGTAGCCGAAGCAGCACGTTATATCCAGGGAAAGATTAGCAACGTATACCCGGACCTATTCGCGTATCCGAGGGGGCTCTACAGCGAATACCTACGCACGGTCTACTTTCCGAATTTCCAGCACGAACATCAAACCAAAGCGGCGTACGGCACGTTCCGGATAAGCGACGAACAGACGTATGTTCGTCGCGGGGACGATCTTTGGAACCTCGGACGATTTGGTGCGGGGGAACGATGGACAACGACCGCACAATTCAGAGCGCTACTGCGTGGAAGCCTTAGAGCCGACGAACTCACTATCGGTCATTTCTACCTTGGCGTGTTGAGAAGAGTTGGCGAAAGCGGTGGCTACTCGTATTGGATTAGTCAGGTGCGTAACGCACGATGCACTAACCCCGCATCAATCGTATCGACCTTGGATTGGATCTCAGGGTTCTTTTGGAACAGCCCTGAGTTCATGGCGATGGGTGGTGGGGACCCTGGAGTCTATGTCGACGCCCTATATCGCGGGATCATGCGTCGGGAGCCTGATGCAGGTGGTCGGCAGTATTGGATCACGCAATTGCAGCAAGGCGCCTCTCGAGAGAGTGTGAGGTCTTGGTTCTTCAACTCGCCCGAGTTCACCAACGAGTCCCTCAACCTCATACAATCAGAGTCCTGTACCGGGACCTAACGCCTCCAAACTCGGGCCGGTGCCGCTTGGCCGGCCCGCATTCGAAATGAAAATACCCATCCTTACCTACCATGCGATGACCATCCATGGTAACGACTACGCCAACAACAATCTGACGGCGCTAGCGGCCGACCTTCGCGTTATCCACGGGGCTGGTTTGAAAATCCATCCACTGCGCGACATTGTCCGTGCATACCTCGCGGGGGACCACATTGATGGGGTGGCGATCACTTGCGACGACGGAAGCGACTTTGATTTCGTCCGGCTTCCCCATCCCACCGCGGGACCTCAACCGAGCATTCATTCGGTCCTTTGCGACTTTCATGCGGAATACCCGACAGCCCCTCCGCATGCCACGAGCTTCGTGATCGTTTCAAGCGATGCTCGCAACGAGCTCGACAAGAGCTGCATGATCGGCAAGGGGTGGTGGAACGACAACTGGTGGGGGAGCGCCGCGAAGAGCAATTACATGGACATCGCGAACCACAGCTGGGACCACAACCACGACGCGCTGCCCGCCCGCTTCCACCTAGGGACGCAGCGGGGCACTTTCAAGTCGATCGATACCAAAGAGCTCGCGGACCAACAGATCAGGCAGGCGTCCCTGGAGTTGAAAGAAAAGGCTCCCAATCGGGGCGACAGATTGTTTGCCTATCCCTACGGAGAAACCAACGCGTATCTCACGGAAGAGTATTTTCCGCGCTTCTCTGCCGAGATCGGTATCGACGCCGCCTTTGGAGGCGATGCCGCATATCTGACCAGCGACTCCGAGCGTTGGGATCTTCCGCGCTTTACCTGTGGGCGTGATTGGACAACACCCGAAGGATTGCTGAAGGTCGTCGCTGGCCGGTACTGAGCAGGCGTCTAACGGTTCATGCAACCTTCATCGCGGGACTATCCCGGGAGTCACGGCTTTCCGGGAAGCGCCTTTCTCAACCGCGAAATCGAAATACCCGATCATCATCTCGTCGGTGGTCTGGAGTCCCCAACGAATCGTCTTTGAGGGATCCGGATTCCACGGATTGGCGCGACTGTTGTCGTACCAAGCAGTCGCGAGCAAGGTCGAGCCTCGCGGCACGTCCAACGGTTGCGATAGCAGGTAGTACGACTGCCAGCTGAAGTCAAATCGCGGCACGTCAAGGAGCGGCACGACCTTTCCATCGGGGTAGCGTAAGTCGTACCGGAAGGCCGCGCCGCGGAAATGCATGTGCGGAAACAGGGAAAGCAGCAGGCCGGCCTGATCGAACTTGTGTTCGGCCTTCACCTCGTATCGCGGCGCGTTGGGCGGGATCACGAGGCCCACGTTGAACGCCGAGCGGCTTTCCACCTCGCGCAGCGGCCCCGATGCGAAGCGGAATCCGATTTGGGTGCGGTCAATCACAGGGCTGCCATTGGGTTGGTAGTGGATTTCCAGTTTGATCCACGCGCCTTTGGGAAGCCGCTTGCCCATGCCCTCGGGAAAGGTGATCCCCAGACTGCCGGGAACCGTCACGGCGTAGAAGCCGGATACGCTGTCGCTCGGGGCCGGCGGCCGGGGGTCACCCGGATTGAGCTTCGCCAGCTCCTCGGGGGTGAGGGCACGCCTTCCCGGCTCCTCGAGGAACGCGAGCGCGTGATGCACGACCTTCGGCTGGGTGGGCTTGATTTCGATCGCCGTGACCCACTTGTCAACGGGGAAATCGGTCTTGATGTAGTAGTTTTTGTAATCCACGGCGCCTTCCGCCGGCACCTGAAACGGCTCGGGAATGCGCAGAATGTGATCCGGCTTCCCGATGTTCCAGCCGGATGCGAATCGTTGCGGCAACGGCGCATCGCCTGGATTTCCCTCAGCGCCCCCGGCCTTGATCCAGCCGAGCAGCTCTTCGCGCTCCCGCTCGGCGAGGCTCCGGTCGTTGGCGAAATGGCCCACCTTGCGATTCGCGGGCCAGGGGGGCATGCGGTTCGTGGATACCATCAGCTCGATCACCGCACGACGCTCATAAACCTGCCGGAACGTTTCCAATGGCATGGGGGCGAGCCCACCGGTGCGATGGCACACCTGGCACTTCGCCTGCACAATGCGCGAGATGCGGTTGTGGTACGTCAGAGGCGCAGCGGCCAACGGTGCGCCCTGTGGAACGACTTGAGGGCAGCCGCGCGCCTTGGTGCGCGTCACCTGCGGTCGTTCGCCGCGCGTCACTGCATCGAGCGCGCGTGCGAGCCAGGGCTCGCGCGCCAACGGCCTCTGATAATCGAGGCCGTACTGGTCGTCAATGGCACCGCGATACTGCAACGTCGCGCCCGCGTCGATCACGAACGCCTCCGCGGTGCTCTCGAACCGAAGCGCCTTGGCCAGCGCCTTCGCGTCCGCGAGCACGGTACGCGTGCCGGGGAGCTTCGCCGCGGCCTTTCTCGCGTCGCCGATGTCGTGGGGCGTGACGTCGATGATGACGAAGTCGTAGCCGCTAGGGCCATATCGCTTTGCCAGCTCGGCAATGCGCCGCTCGTAGCGCTGCGACACCGGACACTCGATGTCGCGCGTGATGAGCACGGTTCCGGACTTGCCTTGCGGGTGATCGAGCGCGCTTGAGCGCCCCGCGAGGTCCATGAAGCTCACAGCGGGGACGCGCTCACCGGGGTTGGATGCGAGAGTGGCAGTAGCCGCGAGGAGGGCCGCCAGTGCAGCCAGGCGGCGCAACATCAGAAGGGCCCTATGCTGGCTACGCGGTCCACGATTCCGACCCGTGCCGCAACGGGTGCGGCATGCCACTGAACCATGAGGTGCGGGTGCGAGGTACGCTGGAAATCGAGTGCGAGTGCGTCGCGGATGCTCATGGGGTTGCCGGTATATGCGAACACCGCTTGTTTGTCCGGGAGGCGCGCAATACTTTCCCGCGACATCCATCGGGAGAGCGACCCCTCGACCCGCATCGTGGCACGGTCCTCCGCGCTCATCCTGCGGTAGGGACGCACGTCCACACACAGCCCGCCGCACAGGTACACGCCGGGCTCGTGGGCGGTGTAGTGCACATATCCCGCGACGGATCGGTCGCGATTCCAGCGCACGATGAAGTGCAGCGGGAAGCGCGGCGCTGCGGCTCGGAATGAGCTCATGAAAAGGGCGTCCACCTCGGCATCCGGCTCGACGATCTCCTCGACCGTGAACGGAACGCGCGAAACCTCGCCACGCCACCAGCCGCGCAAGCCTTCGACCCATCCCGTCATGCGAGCGCCTGGTCCAGATCCCAAAGAATGTCCTCGATCGTCTCGAGACCAACCGACAGCCGCACCATGTCGGGCGGCACGCCAGCCTTCACCAGCTCTTCTTCGGAGAGCTGCCGGTGCGTGGTGGAGGCGGGATGGATCACTAACGACTTCGCGTCGCCGATGTTGGCGAGGTGGCTCACGAACTGCAGCGCCTCGATGAACTTCACCCCCGCATCGAACCCGCCCCTCACGCCGAACGAGAGCAGGGCACCCGCCCCACGCGGCATATAACGCTTCGCCAACGCGTGGTACTGGTTGTCGGGTAGCCCCGGGTAATTCACCCACGCCACCTTCGGATGGTCGCTCAGGAACTTCGCCACCGCCATCGCATTGGAAACGTGGCGATCCATGCGCACAGGAAGCGTCTCGATGCCTTGCAGGATCATCCACGCGTTGAAGGGAGAGATCGTCGGCCCGTAGACGCGCAGCACTTCCATGCGCGCCTTCATGGTGAAGCCGAAGTCGCCGAAGGTCTCGTAGAACTTGACGCCGTGGTAGCCGACCGAAGGCTCCGTCATCCCCAGAAACTTGCCGTTGTCCCAGGGAAACTTTCCGCTCTCCACTACCACGCCGCCCATCGAAGTGCCATGGCCGCCGAGGTACTTGGTGGCCGAGTGCACCACGATGTCGGCGCCGTGGGCGATGGGCGTGCAGAGGTAGGGCGAGGCGGCCGTGTTATCGACGATGAACGGCACGCCCGCCTCCCGCGCGATGGCGGCGATGGCGGCGATGTCGATCACGTTGATGGCGGGGTTGCCCAGCGTCTCGGAGAAGATCGCCTTGGTGTTGGGCTTGAGCGCCTTGCGGAAATTCTCCGGATCGTCGGGATCCACCAGCGTCGACTCGATCCCGAGCTTGCGGAAATTCACGGCGAGCATCGCATAGGTGCCGCCGTAGACCTTCGAGGACGACACCACGTGGTCGCCGCTCTCGAGGATGTTGAGCAGCGCCACCATCTCGGCTGCTTGCCCTGAGGCGGTGGCGACCGCGGCGCGCCCGCCTTCGAGGGCCGCGCAGCGCTCCTCGAACACCGCGGTGGTGGGGTTTGACAGCCGCGTATAGACGTTGCCGAACGTCTGCAGGTTGAAGAGGCTCGCCGCGTGGTCGGCGCTGTCGAAGACGTAGGAGGTCGTCTGGTAGAGCGGGAGCGCGCGGGAGCCGGTGGCCGCGTCGGGGATTTGCCCGGCGTGGAGGCACAGGGTTTCGAAACCGAATTCTCTATCTGCCACTGTTACCCTCTCCCCGACCCTCTCCCAAGGGAGAGGGAGCAAGACGACCCTCTCCCCGACCCTCTCCCAGGGGAGAGGGAGAAAAACGACCCTCTCCCCGGCCCTCTCCCCAGGGAGAGGGAGCACGTTACTTCGAAGCGGCGCCGATCTTCGCGCGGTCGAGCGTCGTCATGGCGGCCGCCACCAGCCCCGCCACGTCGGCCACGTTGCTCGGGATGATCAGCGTGTTGCCTACTTTGGCGAGCTTGCCGAAAGCCTCGATGTACTGCTCGGCCACCTTGAGGTTGGCGGCACTCATGCCGCCGGGCTCACCGATGGCCGCCGCCACGGCGCGAACCGCGTTGGCGTTCGCACTCGCCACCAGCTCGATCGCCTGGGCCTCGCCCGCCGCCTTGTTCACCTGCGCCTGCTTCTGCCCCTCGGACTCGAGGATCGCCGCCTGGCGCTGGCCGTCGGCCACGTTGATCTCCTGCTGGCGCTTGCCTTCCGAAGTCGCGATCACCGCGCGCTTCTCGCGCTCGGCGGTGATCTGCGCCTGCATCGAGCGCAGGATCGATTCCGGCGGCGTGAGGCTCTTGATCTCGTAACGCAATACCTTGATTCCCCAGGTGCGCCCGGCCTCATCCAGCACGTTCACCACGGTGTGGTTGATCTCGTCGCGGCTCTCGAAGGTGCGGTCGAGCTCCATCTTGCCGACCACGCTGCGCAACGCCGTCTGCGCGAGCTGCGTGATGGCCTGGATGTAGTCGGAAGACCCGTAGGAAGCGAGCTTGGGATCGACCACCTGGAAGTAGATGATCCCGTCCACCGTGAGCTGGGTATTGTCCTTGGTGATGCAGATCTGCTCGGGCACGTCGAGGGGC
>JBBQBW010000167.1:0-6157 GCA_038318025.1 Burkholderiales bacterium
AAGCGTGGCGACAAGGCGGCCTTCGAGGTACTCGGCTTCAGCTCGAAAGCGAGGCTCGAAGTGGCGGCCGGGATCCTCACGCCGCGCCGTCCGGTGGTCGGAAGCGAGATCAACGTTTCTTTCGAAGTCGTCAACGCGTCATCGCGACGGCAGCGGGCGGTCGTGGACTTCCGCATCGGCTCCGTGAAAGCCAGTGGCCGCGCCGCCTTCAAGGTCTTCAAGATGCGCACGGTGGAGCTCGGGCCGCAGGAGCGCGTGCGGCTGGCGAAGAAGGTCTCGCTGCGGGACATGACGACGCGCCGCCACTATCCCGGTTCCCATGAAGTCGAGGCGCTGGTGAACGGCCGACCCTGGCCGCTGGGCGCGTTCGCGCTTCGCCTGCCCTGAATCCCGCAAGCGCCTGGGTCCGATCGGCAATGCCTCGCGAGACGCTGCGGGCCAGCTAGAATCGCGGACATGTCGCAACGAACCTGGGACACCGTCGACCAGTATTTCACCTCGGCCCTGGCGCTGGAGGACGAGGTCCTCACCGCGGCCCTCGCGTCGAGCCAGGCCGCGGGCCTGCCCGCGATCAGCGTCTCGGCGCCCCAGGGCGCGATGCTCAACCTCTTCGCGCGGATGGTGGGCGCGCGCCGCATCCTGGAGGTCGGCACGCTGGGGGGATACAGCACGATCTGGCTCGCCCGCGCGCTGCCCGCCGGCGGGCGCCTCGTCACGCTGGAGCTCGACCCGAAACATGCCGCGGTGGCGATCGCGAACCTGCGCGCCACCGGGCTCGACGGGAAAGTGGAGGTGCGCGTCGGCGCCGCCTCCGAGATACTGCCGCGCCTTCATGCCGAGGGCGGGGAGCCCTTCGACCTCGCGTTCATCGATGCCGACAAGGCCTCCAATGCGTTGTACCTCGAGTGGACGCTGCGCATGGCGCGGCCCGGGACCCTGATCGTGATCGATAACGTGGTGCGGCGCGGCGCCGTGGCCGATGCCGCGTCCGCCGACGAGAACGTCCGCGGCGTGCGCCGCGCGATCGAGCTCCTGGCGTCCAGCCCGCGCCTCGATGCCACGGCGATCCAGACTGTGGGCCTCAAGGGCTACGACGGATTCGCCATGGCCCTTGTCACGGGCCCATGAACGCATTCGCCGGATACCGCCTCCTCCCCATCGACCTCGAGCACCACCTGGAGACCTGCCGGGGGTTCCATCGCGACATGCTGGTGGCGAGCTTCGGCGGCCTCGAGGGGTTCGAGCGGGACCTGGGTCCGGCCTACGAGGCGCAACTGCGGGAGCGTTGCGCGCAGTTGCCTGAGGGCAACGCGCACCTCTGGCACGGCGAGCAAATCGTGGGGCAGACGGAGATGCGCCTTCTCGGCGACGAACCGGGGGCCGGCTACGTGAACCTCTTTTACCTGGTGCCGGAAGCGCGGGGCCGGGGACTCGGCCGGCTGCTCCACCAGCACGCGGCGGCGGTGTTCACCGCGCGTGGCATGCGCGCGATGCGACTTTCGGTGAGTGTCCGCAACGAGGCGGCGATCGCGTTTTACCAGCGGCTGGGCTGGCGATCGGTGGGCATGCGCCCCAACCGGGAGCCGATGCACGTCATGGAGTACCGGCTTTGATCCGGCTCGCAACCGCGGCCGATGCGAGCGCCATCCACGCGATCTACGCGCCGATCGTGCGCGACAGCGTCATCTCCTTCGAGCTCGAGCCGCCGACGGTGGCCGAGGTCGCCGCACGCATCGCGAAGACGCTGGAGGTATTCCCCTGGCTCGTCGACGAGCGCGATGGCAGGCTCCTGGGCTACGCGTACGCGAGCCGCCACCGCGAGCGCGTCGCCTACCAATGGTCGGTGGATGTCGCCTGCTACGTGCACGAGGACGCGCGCGGCCGGGGCGTGGGGAGGGGCCTCTACCGCGCGCTCCTTGCGATCCTGCGCCGCCAGAGGTTCCAGGGAGCCTTCGCCGTGATCGCGCTGCCGAATGCGGCGAGCGTCGCGTTGCACGAGTCGGTGGGTTTCGCCTTCGTCGGGCGCTGCCGCGAGGTGGGATTCAAGCTCGGGCGCTGGCACGACACCGGCTGGTGGCAATGCCGCCTGGGGGAGCCGGCCGCGAACCCCGCGCCGCCCCTACGCCTCGGTGAGCTCGGGCCGGGGATACTCGACCAGCCGTGAGGCGCGGCGCTCGAAGGCGTCGCGTTTCGACAGCAGGCGCTCCTGGCGGCGCGTGATCAGCGGGTAGTGGCGCAGCGCCGCAAGCCGGTCGTGGGCGGGCCAGCACGACTTCGCGTTGGTGACCCAGTCGGCCGGGTCGATGCGCCTCAGGTCGAAGGCCGCGGTGTAGCTGCGCAAGGTCTTCTGGCCGCGGCGGTTCGAATATTCGTGGAAGTAGGAGAGCGCCAGCTCGCGCAGCGTGCGGTAGATCGGGTCGCGGTAGCGCAGCGGCGCGCCGTTGGTCTTGGAGATGGCGCCCCAGGCGCCGCCGCGGCGGAATAACGCGATCACGTGGGGATAGTCGCTGGTATCGCAGTCGAGATGCATCACCCACGGCGGGTCGCCGTTCACCCACAGCGCGCAGGCGGCGAGCATCGCTCCTTCGATGCAGTGGGCGCGTCGCTGGCGGAGTACCTCGCGCACCGACAGCACCGTCTCGCCGTCGAGCTCGTGGTTGATCGGCACCGCGTTGAGGAACGCCTGGATCCGCTCGGGACGATCGAGCCGGCGCAGCACCGCGAGTTCACCCGGCGTGAGCCCGAGGTCGGTGAGGCGCGCATTGCCGTTTCGCTTCTGCATCGATGGGCCTTTCCCGCCCGCGCGGCCGGGGTGCGGCGTGCCGTGCGCTTGCGCGACGATAGATCAACTCGGCCGCGGGAGTCCAGCGGCGATCCGGATCGAACGCGGCGGCGTGCCGGGCAGCAGCACCTCCGCCACGGCGACCGGCGAGCCGTAGAGCGCGGTGAGCCCCTCGCTGGTGAGCACCTCGGCCGCCGCGCCCGCGGCGATGATCCGGCCCTCGCGCAGCAGGAGCGCCCGGTCGGCGATGCGCAGCGCGTGCTCCGGGTGGTGCGTCGAGAGCAGCACGCCCACGCCGCTCGCCCGGAGGCGCGCAATCTCCTCCAGCACCAGCGACTGGTTGCCGAAGTCTAGGTTCGCGGTGGGCTCGTCCATGACCAACAGGCGAGCGCCCGTGGCCAGCGCCCGCGCGATCAGCGCCAGCTGGCGCTCGCCGCCGCTCACGCGCTGGATCGGCTGGCCGGCGAGGTGCGCGATCCCGAGGCGCGCGAGGCTCGCCGCCGCGGCGTTGGCGTCGGCGGCCGACGGGGAGGCCAGCGCGCCGCGATGGGCGCTGCGCCCCATCGCCACCATTTCCGCGACGGTGAAGTCGAAATAGCTCTCGGCGGCCTGGGGCACGTAGGCGAGGCGGCGCGCCCGCTCCCGCGCGCCCCATTCACCGAGGGGGCGGCCGTCGAGATGCACCGTGCCGCCTAGAGGGGGCAGCAGGCCCAGCAGCGTGCGCAGCAGCGTGGTCTTGCCGCTGCCGTGGGGTCCCAGGAGGCACGCCACTTCGCCGGCGCGCAACTCGAGGTCGAGGCCGCGGCCCACGGTGCGCCGCGGGAAGCCGAAGTCGAGTGCCGCGGCGGCGAGCATCACGACTGCCGCCGGAACGTGAGAGCGAGCAGCGCGATGAAGACCGGCGTGCCGATGAAGGCCGTCACGACGCCCGGGGGCAGCTCGGTGGGGAAGGCGGTGCGGCACACAGTGTCCACCGCCAGCATGAATGCCGCGCCCAGCAGCAGCGACAGCGGCAGCACGCGCGCGAACGCGGCGCCAGTCACGAGCCGGGCGGCGTGGGGCACCAGCAGGCCCACCCAGCCGATGGTGCCGGCGAGCGCCACGGCCGACGCCGTGACCAGGGTGGCGGCCACGATCACCGCGAGGCGCAGCCCCGCCACCGGCAGGCCCAGCGAGCGGCCCTCGTCCTCGGAGAGCGCCAGCAGGTCGATGCGCCAGCGCAGCAGCCAGATCGCGGCGACCCCGAGCGCGATCGGCACGAGGGTGAACGGCAGGTCCCGCGGCAGCGCGCCGGTGAAGCTGCCGAGCAGCCAGAACGTGATCGCGGGAAGCTGGTTGTACGGGTCGGCCACGTACTTCACCAACGCGATGCCGGCGCCGAAGAGCGAGCCCACCACGACGCCGGTGAGGATCAGCGTGAGGATCGGATCGCGCCCGCGGATCCACGTCCCCACCGCCACCACGAGTGCCACCGCGGCGAGCCCGCCCGCGAAGGCGAAGGCATGGATCGCCGCGATCGGAAGGGACATGAGCAGCGCGATCCCCGCGCCGAGGGCGCACCCCGCCGACACGCCGAGGATGTCCGGCGACACGAGTGGGTTCTTGAACAGGTTCTGGTAGGCGGCGCCGGCCGCGGCGAGTGCCGCGCCCACGCAGAGCGCTGCGACCACGCGCGGAGCGCGCACCTGCAGCACGATCGCCTCGACGTTCGCTCCGAGGCCCGAGTCACCGCCCGCGAGCGCATGCCAGAGGATTCGCGCCACGTCACCGGGGGCGACCGCGAAGCGCCCCGCGGTGAAGCTCCAGGCGACGAGGACCAGGAGCGCGGCGAGCGCCAGCGCCATCTCCGCCGCCGGGCGTGCCCGGCGCGCTTGCCTCACGGCGCCAACGCGTCTCCGAACGACGCCGTGGGATGGATCGCCAGGAGGTCGCCCGCGCCGACGGCCGAGTATCCGGGAAGGGCGCCCGCCAGCTGCGCGAAGCGCTCGCCGCGCAGCAACGCCCGCAACAACTGCATGCGCCGGCTGTCGAGGTCGGCCGCGCGGCAGGCGAGGAAGTAGGATTCGGCGCACAACGGAACGAAGTCCAGGCCGTACTGGGCCGCCGCCGCGTGGATGCCGAGGCCCGCGTCCGCCTGGTGTCCCGCGATCAGGGCTGCCACCGCGCCGTGGGTCATCTCCTCGTTGTCGTAGCCGCGCAGCCGGGTCCGCTCGATGCCCTCCGAGGAGAGCATGAACTCCAGCAGCGCGCGGGTGCCGGAGCCGCGCTGGCGGTTCACCATTCGCACGTCCGCGCGGCACAGGTCGGTGACGGCGGCGATGCCTTTGGGATTTCCCGCACGAACCATCAGGCCCTGCTGGCGGGTGACGAAGCGCAGCAGGCGATGCTCTCCCGGAGGCAGGCATTCCGAATAACGCCGCGCCATCAGCTCGCCCAGCCTGCCGTCGGGAACGTGGAACCCGGCGATGTCGCACTCGCCGCGGCGCAGCGACGCGAGGGCATCGAAGCTGCCTTTGTACTGGAGGTCCATCTCGAAACCCGCGTCGATCGCCAGGTCGCGCAGCGCGCCGATCGCGTAGTCGTGGCTTGCCTGGATCGCGAGGGCGGTTGCGCCGCGCAGCGACTCGTTGATGTCCCGCGAGACCTCGGCGGCGAGGTTCTCGAGTTCCGGGGCGAGCCGGGCCTGGGCGCGCCGAGCGCTCCACAGGAGGTGTTCGCCCAGCGGCGTGAGCCGGGTGCCCCGGCCGCGCTCCTTGACGACCAGGGGCGCGCCGAAGAACGCTTCCCACTCCGCGATCAGGTTCCAGGCATGGCGGTAGGAAACGCCGGCGGCCGCGGCGGCACAGGTGAGCTTGCTCGTGGCCGCGACCTCGGCCAGGAGGTTCACGAGCATGAAGTCCAGCTCGCGCTCGGTGTCGCCGCGGAAGCGCCATACCGGCCGGATGTCGATGCGGATCATCGGGCCATTATCGCAGGTCCCCCGGCCCCCTCCCGGGCTGCGTTCAGGGCTTGAAGTTCGGGAAGAAGAGTTGTTGCCCCTCGATCCGGAAGGCGGCGATCGCGGCTTGGCCCGCGGGCGAGATGAGGTATTCGACGAAACGCTGCCCGGGTCCTTGCTTCACGTGCGGGTGCTTCGCGGGGTTCACCAGCATCACCCCGTACTGGTTGAAGAGCCGGGTGTCCCCTTCCACCAGGATCACGAGGTCTGCGCGGTTCCTGAACGAGAGCCAGGTGCCGCGATCGGTGAGTGCGTAGGCGTTCATTCCGGCGGCGGTGTTGAGCGTGGGGCCCATGCCCGAGCCGGTTTCCCGGTACCACGCGCCCCGGGGCTCCACGCCAGCGTCTTTCCAGTTGCGCAGCTCCGCGGCGTGGGTG
>JBBQBW010000168.1:0-6153 GCA_038318025.1 Burkholderiales bacterium
GGCGCTCCGAGGAGCCTGCGGGCTGTGAGCCCTCCACACGCATCCATCGAAAACCTTCGGAACGCGCTCCCATGCGCAAATACGCCATAAATCCGTTCACCTCGCTTGTCGGAGGCTCAACTCCGACAGACTCCTAGGGCCCGTTTCCCGGGCGCTGTCCCGCCCCTCCAGGGGCCCCTTGGGGCGGTCCGGCCCCCGTTTTCCGCGATTCGTCGCTTTCCGGTGGTGGGTCGAGGCCCGCGAACCTAGAGTTCGCTCATCGCTTCGCCGCAACCCCAACCCCCCAGGAGAGATTCAGATGATCACCGTCCTCGCCACCGTCCTCGCCGTCGCCTTCTTCGTCTCGATCGCCGCCACCGTCGTCGTTAACGTGGCCACCGTCCGCGCCTACGCCTGATCCACGGCTTGTGCGCGGCGTCACAAGGCCCCCGTGCATTCGTCCCTGCCGCGGGTGCGCAAACCGCCGCTGAAACTGTCACAGAACAACCGTAGCCTTGCTTTCATCATGAAGAACCGATCCCTCACCTCCCCGCGCACCACCTGGCGCGAGCACTTCCTCGCCATCGCGCGGGAAGCCCAGGTGATGGATTCCGTCCCGTTCCGGACCGCCCGCGCGGGGCTGAAATCGCGCGCCCGCGCCGCCTTCCCGGCCCTTTCCGCCCGGATCCGCATCCCCGCTTCCGCGACCGCCTGACCCCTCCGCCGCCGCCCCCGAGGATTACGGCGGAAAGAGGGGGAAGTGACGCAAGTCACTCTGTTGTTTGGCGATATTCGGCTACACTGGGTTTCAATTACCCAGGTGCCCCGCCGACCGCATGGACGCAGCCGCCTCCTCGAATCGCTTCGAGACCGAGATCGCCCGGTACAACCGCTGGCGCGAAGAGCTCACCCAATCCGTCCACGCGTACCACGACTGGCTCGAGTCGAACGGCCAGCTCGACGTCCAGCAGTCGATCCGCTTCTACGACCTGCTCGAGAACCTGAACAAGGGCCGGCTGATGCTGGCGTTCCTGGCGGAGTTCTCCCGCGGCAAGTCCGAGCTCATCAACGCGCTTTTTTTCTCGAGCTTCAAGGAGCGGCTGCTGCCCTCCGACGTGGGCCGCACCACCATGTGCCCGACGGAGATCTTCCACGACCCGTCGGAAGAGCCGTATCTCAAGCTCCTGTCGGTCGAGACGCGGTATCGCGACGAGTCGATCTCGCAGCTGAAGAACATGCCGGTGGAGTGGTCCAAGATCCGGCTCAACACCAACTCCGCCAAGGACATGAAGCAGGCGTTGAAGGCGCTCGCCGACACGAAGAAGGTGTATGCGCTGGAGGCCCGCATGCTGGGGCTGGCACCCATGGTGAACGAAAAGGGTGAGCTCCCTGGCGAGGAAGAGCTGGTGGAGGTACCGGCGTGGCGCTACGCCATGGTCAATTACCCGCACCCGTTGCTCTCCAATGGGCTTTCGATCCTGGATACCCCGGGCCTGAACGCCCTGGGCATGGAGCCGGAGCTCACCGTGAGCACCATCCCCAATGCCCACGCGGTGCTGTTCCTGCTGTCGATCGACACCGGCGTCACCAAGAGCGACCTTGAGATCTGGGAGCGCTACGTGCGCCCGGGCCTGCCGCAGAAGGTGGCGGTGCTGAACAAGATCGACCTCATGTGGGACGAGCTGAAGACCCCGGCCGAAGTGGAGAAGGCGATCGAGCGCATGGTCGTCAACACCGGCCACCACCTGAACCTGCCGCTCACCCGCATCTTCGCCATCTCGGCGCAGCGGGCGCTGCTGGCGAAGATCAGGGACGACGCGGAGCTGCTGAAGAAGAGCGGCATCGAGGAGCTGGAGCGCTTCATGGCCGAGAGCATCGTGCCGATGAAGCGCCAGATCCTGTGCCGCGCGGTGGTGAGCGAGATCGGCGGCATGATGACCTCGTCGCGCGCGCTGCTGGCCAAGAAGCAGCAGGCCAACGCGGCCGAGATGGTGGAGCTGAACGGCCTGGTCGGCAAGAGCCGCGAGGTGGTCACCGGGCTCTGGGCCAGGATCACCGCCGAGAAGAACGCGTACAACGCCGCACTCGCCGAGTACAAGGTGAACCACGGGCAGTTCAGCACCAAGAAGGCGGCGCTGATGGACATGCTCAATCCGGCCAAGCTCGACGCGATGCTGGCGAAGAACGCGCGGTCGATGGAGGATTCGTGGGTGACCGTGGCCCTGCAGAAGTCGATGCGGGACCTGACCCGCGAGATGAGCGACGACTTCGAGCGCGTGTTCGCCGCTTCCGAGGACATCAAGAAGCTGATGCAGGGCGTGTACAACACCTTCATCGCCAAGTTCGGGTTCCAGAAGATGCAGCTGCCGTCGCTGGACCTCGACCCGCACCGCACCAAGCTGAAGCTCCTGGTGCACGAAACCGACGCCTTCGCCAAGGATCCCGTCAACGTGGCCCACTACAAGGGCCCGTTCGTGAAGAAATTCCACGGCACCCTGGTGCGCCAGGCGCGCTCCATCTTCCTCGAGGCCAAGACCCAGAGCGAGCGCTGGATGGCTGCGGTGACCCTGCCCCTGGAAATGCAGATGAAGGACCACAAGGCCGCGCTGCAGGCGCGCCTCGACAGCTTGAGCAAGATCAACGAGAAGACCAGCACCATCAACGAGCAGGTGGCGCTGGTGAAGAAGGCGGAGGAAGACCTGCGCCGCCAGCGCAACATGATCGAGGGCCTCATCGCGCGCGTGACCGCGCAGGAAGAAGGCGCCTCGCTGGAACGGGAGATCCCGGTCCCGGAGCTGCCCACCATCGATCGCACCGTGGACCATCGCGCCACCGGTGACCGCACCGTCGAGCAGCGCGCGGCCGCCAGGCCCGCCCCGGCCCCCGCCAGGAGCGCCCCGGCCCCCATCAAGTCTGTCCAGCCGCTGATTTCCGACGACCTCATGACGCAGCTCGGGTCCTCGGCGAAGCCCGCTGCCCTGGCGTTCGATCCCAACGCCACGCAGAAGCTTCCGGAGGGCGCGGATCGCACTGCGAAGCTGAACCCCGGCGACACGCAGCGCCTCGACATGCAGAAGGCGCCGACGTCGACGCAGCGCCTCGATGCGCAGCCCGCCCCGGCGCCGACTTCAACCCAGCGGCTCGACGTGACGCAGCCTTCGCCGACTTCCACCCAGCGGCTCGACGTGACGCAGCCTTCGCCGACCATCATGCAGCGACTCGATGGTGGCAAGCCGGCCACCACGACACAGCGTCTCGATGCCCCTGCGCCCGCGCCCGCCAAGGCAGCACCGGCGGCAGTCAAGCCGTTCAATCCCGACGCCACCCAGCCGCTGCCCGGTGGCAAGCCCGCGGTCCCGACCGCGGCGCCCGAGGGCGAGCGAACCCCGCGCATCAAGGCGCTCGACCCCAACTACAAGCCCGATGCCACGCAGAAGCTCGACGTCCCCACGGCGCCGATCACGCCGCCTGCCGCCACGCCGGGCGATGCCGAGGTGACGCAACGCCTCGACGACTCGATCTGGCGCCTCCAGGAAGCCAGGCGGATCCTGCAGAAGCTGCCGCAGAAGAACTGAGGCGCGCCGGCTCCATGCCGGTGCGCTCCCCGCTCCCGACGGCAATTCGCGGCGCGCATTCGATCGCTACACCAGGATCACGTCGTACTGCTCCTGCATGTAAGCCGTCTCGACCTGCATCGAGATCGGCTTGCCGATGAAATCGCCCAGCTCGGTGAGCCCCGCGGACTCCTCGTCGAGGAACAGGTCGATCACCTTCTGTGAAGCGAGGATGCGGTATTCCTTTGCGTGGAACTGGCGGTCGGCCCGCAGGATCTCGCGCAGGATCTCGAAGCAGATGGTCTGTGGCGTCTTCAACTCCCCGCGCCCCTTGCACACCGGGCACGGCTCGCACAACACGTGGGCAAGCGACTCGCGCGTCCTCTTGCGCGTCATCTCCACCAGGCCCAGCTGCGAGAAGCCGTTCACCGTGACGCGCGTGCGGTCGCGTGAAAGCGCCCGGCGAAACTCCGCCAGCACGGCATCGCGGTGCTCCACGCTCTCCATGTCGATGAAGTCGACGATGATGATGCCGCCGAGGTTCCTCAACCGCAGCTGGCGCGCGATCGCCAGGGTGGCTTCCAGGTTGGTCTTGAAGATGGTGTCGTCGAAGGACCGCCCGGAGACGAAGCCGCCGGTGTTCACGTCGACGGTGGTGAGCGCCTCGGTCTGGTCCACGATCACGTAACCGCCGCTCTTGAGATCCACGCGCCGGCCGAGGGCGCGCTCGATCTCGTCCTCGACGCCGAAGAGGTCGAAGAGCGGCCGCTCGCCGGTGTAATGCTCGAGGATCGGCAGCGCCTGGCGCGTATAACGCGAGGCGAACTCGTGCAGCTTGCCGTGGGTCTCGCGCGAGTCGATCACGATGCGCTCCGTGGTATCGGTCACGAGGTCGCGCAGCACCCGCGTGGCGAGCGAAAGGTCCTGGTAGAGCAGCGCCTGGGGTGCGGCGGTCTGGGCGGCGAGCTGGATCTGCTTCCACAGTGTGATCAGGTAATCGATGTCGGCGGCAAGCTCGGTCTCGGTGGCGGCCTCGGCCACGGTGCGCACGATGAAGCCGCCGGTCTCGCCGGGCGGGATCAGCGCGTGGAGCTTCTCGCGCAGGCTCTCGCGCTCGGCCTCGTCCTCGATCCGCTGCGAGATGCCGATGTGGGGATCCTGCGGCAGGTAGACCAGCAGGCGCCCGGCGATGGAGACCTGGGTGGAGAGCCGCGCGCCCTTGCTGCCGATGGGGTCCTTGACGACCTGGATCAGCAGCGTCTGGCCTTCGGAGAGGATCTTCTCGATCGGCCGCTCCACGCCGTTGGCGCGCGACATCCAGATGTCGGCCACGTGCAGGAACGCTGCCCGGGGGAGCCCGATCTCCACGAAGGCCGACTGCATGCCGGGCAGCACGCGGCAGACGCGGCCGAGATAGATGTTTCCGACCAGCCCGCGGCTCGAGACGCGCTCGATGTGCAGCTCCTGCACCGCGCCTTGCTCGGTTACCGCCACCCGCGTTTCCTGCGGCGTGACGTTTATCAGGATCTGCTCGTTCATCTAGCTTCCGCGGGGGGCCAAGGCGGGAACACGGATGAAGCGGATGAAACGGATGAGCACGGAAAACCTGAGGCAGGTTCTCCGTAGCGAAGGCGATGACTGACCTAGTTACGTACCTCCATCACAGGTCGCTTGTCCGTGTTCATCCGTTTCATCCGCTTCATCCGTGTTCCAAAGGTTTAATCCCAAAGCTACGGGACGGTTACCCCGAATAGTCGCAGGAGGTTGGCCGTCTCGTAAAGCGGCAACCCCATGACGCCGGTGTAGCTTCCCTCGAGCCGCTCGACGAAAGCCCCCGCTCGCCCCTGGATGCCGTAGGCCCCGGCCTTGTCGAAGGGCTCGCCGGTCTGGATGTAGGCGGAGATGCGCGCTTCGTCCAGGGTGGCGAAGGTGACGAGCGACTCGCTCACCGCGATCTCGAAGCGGTCCTCGAGCTGCAGCGCCACGGCGGTGAGGACGCGATGCTGGGTGCCGGAGAGGAGGCCCAGGATCCGCGCCGCATCGTCGCGGCCGGCGGGCTTGCCGAGGATCTCGTTGCCCAGCACCACCGTCGTGTCGGCGGCCAGCACCGGCTTCCTCTGCAGGCCGCGGCGCATCACCACCCGCTGCCACGCGGCCTGGCTCTTCAGACGCGTCACGCGACGCACGTAGTCGCCGGGCTGCTCACCCGGCAGCACCGAGTCGTCGGTGTCGGAATCCTGGCGGGTCCCCTCGCGGAACAGGAGGGCTTCGAACTTGACGCCGATCTGGGTGAGGAGCTCGCGGCGGCGGGGACTGCGGGAAGCCAGGTAGATCATGAAATCTCGGGTGGGTCCGGCACCGCGGGGAAGAGCTTGCCCAGGCGCTGGTGGATGGCGGCCGCGGTCTCTCGCGGCAGGGTCTCGATCGCGAAGTGCGGCCCGGGGAAACGCAGCACCTCGGCCTTCTCGCACACGGTCTCGAGGTGGGCCTGCGCCTCGGGGCCGACGACGAGGGCGGAATTGTATTGCAGCAGCACCACGGGGATGCGCAGGTTGCGCAGCTGCGCGCCCACGTCCTCGGTGGCGATGAGCCGCAGGCGCTCGCCGAGCACGTCGTCGCC
>JBBQBW010000169.1:0-6142 GCA_038318025.1 Burkholderiales bacterium
CTTGGTCGTCGTCGCGGCGACCGCGATCACCGCCTGGGCGGCTTCCTGCGCGTCGGTCACCGCCTGGGGCACCAGGATCGCCACCACGCCGTCGACACCGGGATCCTCCAGGCACGCGGCGATCGCGGCGCGATAGCGCTCCGGTGTCGCGTCGCCGATCAGGTCCACGGGATTGCCGTGGGACCAGTGGGCGGGGAGCGCCGCCTGCAAGCGCGCGAGGGTATCCGCGGAGAGGGTCGCAAGGGGCAGGCCGAGGTCCTCGGCGCGATCGGCCGCCATCACGCCGGGCCCGCCGCCATTGGTGACGATTGCGAGGCGCTCGCCGGCAGGCCTCACGTTCGCCGCCAGCGCCTGCGCCGCCGCCACCAGCTCGCCCGCGGTGGCGACGCGGACCACCCCGGTGCGGCGCACGACCGCGTCGAACACGTCGTCGCGGCCCACGATGGCGCCGGTATGGGACACCGCGGCGCGCGAGCCCGCCGGATGGCGCCCCACCTTCATCACGATTACCGGCTTCATCCGTGCCGCCGCGCGCAGGCTCGATACCAGCCGCCGGCCGTCATGGACGCCCTCGATGTAGAGCAGGATGTACTCGGTGCGCGCGTCGAACGCGAGGTAGTCGACCAACTCGCCGAAGTCGAGGTCCGCCGACGCGCCCAGGGACACCACGCTGGAAAACCCGATGCCGTTGGGTGTCGCCCAATCGACCAGCGCCGTGCACACCGCCCCCGACTGCGCCACGAGCGCGAGCGACCCGGGCAGCGCCTGGCCGCGCGCGAAGGTGGCGTTGAGTCCCACGGGCGGGCGCATGAGGCCGATGCACTTGGGGCCGAGGATGCGCACGCCGCCCTTGCGCGCGGCTTCCAGAAGCTCGCGCTCGAGGGCCACGCCCTGCGGGCCCGCCTCGGCGAAGCCCGCGGTGATCACCACGGCGGCGTGGATTCCCGCCTCTGCGCACTGCGCGATGATTGCCGGCACCGTGACGGCCGGCGTCACCACGATCGCGAGGTCGACGTTCGGCGGCAACAGGGAGATGGCCGCGAAGCACGGCACGCCGCGCACGGTGCGGTAGCGTGGGTTCACGCCGTAGATGGAGCCGGCGAAGCCGCCGGCGACGAGGTTGTCGAGGATTACCCTCCCCACCTTCCCCGGCGACTCGGTCGCGCCGACGAGGGCTACGGCGCGGGGCTCGAAGAGCGGGGCAAGGTAGTGGGAGCTCGGCACCGGGTGAGGGTACGCTAGTCGTGATACTGCAGGGTGGTGGTGGCCCGCTAGCCGCACCCCTCGGCGTCCTCCCGCTTGGGACACCCCACCGGCCTCCCCGTCGGCGGCAATGAGCAGCGGTTGAGCTCGAACGGCGAGCGTTGCAACAGGCACGTCATCGCGCTGCAGAGGCTTCCCAAGGCCCACAGGAACAGGAAACCCAAGGTGTAGGCCCCCAGTCTCGACAGCTCCAGCGGCGCCCCGAACGCGTGCAGGTCGGCTGGATCGATCGCCGTGA
The DNA here is from genome assembly GCA_038318025.1 of Burkholderiales bacterium. Lineage (GTDB taxonomy): Bacteria > Pseudomonadota > Gammaproteobacteria > Burkholderiales > Usitatibacteraceae > Usitatibacter. Next base: position 1,502 of record JBBQBW010000169.1, read on the forward strand.
ACACCAGCCCCACGCCCGGAATCGCCATCATGAAGCCGGGCCACAGGATCCACATCAAGCGTTGCGCCATGGGTGACTCCCTCAGCGGATCACGGTGAACGATGCGGAGTCGTCGGCCGAGCGCCACCGGCCGCCGAGCCGCCAAGTGGCCGCCCCGTCCTCGAGCTGCATGCGATAGGCGACGCCGCCGGGCGCTGCCAGCTTGCCGCGATAAACGCCCGACGAAACTGGCAGCAGCTCCACGGCCCGGTCATCACTCGCGCGCGAGGGGTGCACCAGCACGAGCCGGAGCGTGGCCGGGAGTGGCGACGAGGCCTGCAGCATCACCTGCACCGCGTCCCGCGCCGGGCTGAACTGCGCCGTGGCGGTGGCGCCGATCGCCTCCGCGCGCTTCTCGCGGGCGAGCAGCCGGTTCACCTCGAGGCCCTGCTTGTAGTAGTCCTCCGCCACCAGGCCGTCGCTGGTGCGGATCGCGATGGTGGTGGTGATGACGCCCGCCACCACGACGGTGGCGGGCCCGGCCATCAGCAGCCACGGCCAGGGTTCGCGGTACCACGCACGGGTCGTCATGGATTGCTCCTTCAGGGCATGAGGAAGCGCGATTTCTCGCGCACGGTGATGGGGGGCTCGCCCGGCTCGCTCGACTCGAGCACGAAGGCGATCGCGTGGGAGCCGTGGACGCCCGGGTCGGCGCGCAGGCGCACCGTGACCAGGCGGGCGGTGGCGGCGGCGAGCTCGATGGGCTGCGGCTCGGTGAAGGCCTCGAGGCCGGAGACGCCGCCGCCGCTCTCGGCGCGCACCGTCACGCGGCGCGGCCGCTCCTCGGTATTCATGAGCTGCAGGCGGAAGACGTTCTCGATCTTGCCGCCCTCCACCTCCCGCGCGAGGCTTGCGCGATCGCGGATCACGTCCATCTTCACCGGGATGCGCATCCAGAGCGTGACGGCCGCGGCGAGTGCGATGGCGGCGATCACCGCCGCGTAGACCAACACGCGCGCGCGCAGCACGCGGGCCCAGATGCGCTTCGCATCCCAGCCGCTGGCGAGCGCGTTCTCGGTGGAATAGCGGATCAGGCCGCGCGCGTACCCCATGCGGTCCATCACGTCGTTGCAGCCGTCGATGCAGGCGCCGCAGCCGATGCATTCGTACTGCAGCCCGTCGCGGATGTCGATGCCGGTGGGGCACACCTGCACGCAGATGCTGCAGTCCACGCAGTCGCCCAGGCCCAGCGCCTTCGGGTCGGCCTTGCGCCCGCGGCCACCCCGCGGGTCGCCGCGCGCCACGTCGTAGGTGACGATCAGGGTGTCGGGGTCGAACATCGCGCTCTGGAAGCGCGCATAGGGGCACATGTACTTGCACACCTGCTCGCGCATCCAACCGGCGTTGCCGTAGGTGGCGAAGGCGTAGAAGCCGATCCAGAAGCCCTCCCAGGGCCCGTACGACAGCGTGGGGGCGGCGGCGAGGAGGTCGCGGATCGGCGTGAAGTAGCCGACGAAGGTGAAGCCGGTCCAGAGCGCGATGGCGATCCACGCCGCGTGCTTCGCCGCTTTCAGCCCCACCTTGCGCGGCGTGGGCCTGGCGTCGTCCAGCCGCAGCCGCGCCACCCGGTCGCCCTCGATCCAGCGCTCCACCAGCATGAAGATCTCGGTATAGACGGTCTGCGGGCAGGCATAACCGCACCACAGCCGCCCCGCCACCGCGGTGAACAGGAACAGCGCCAGCGCCGAGAGCACCAGCAGCACCGCGAGGTAGATCACGTCCTGGGGCCACAGCACCAGGCCCAGCAGGTGGAACTTGCGCGCCTCGAGGTCGAAGAGCACCGCCTGGCGGTCGTTCCACTGCAGCCACGGCAGCCCGTAGAACACGAGCTGCGTGGCGATCACCAGCGCCCAGCGCCAGCCGGTGAACCAGCCGCGCACGTTGCGCGGGTGGATCTTCCGGCGCGCCTCGTAGAGCGACTGCTGCACCACCTCCAGGGGGATGCGGGCGCTCATTTCCCCGCGTTGATGCGCTGCATCCCGTTCGCCGGCTCGGCGGCGGACAGGCCGTAGACGTAGGCCGCGAGCACGTGGGAGCGCGCTTCACCCAGGAAATCCTTGTGGGCCGGCATCACGTTGCTTCGCCCGCGCGTGATGGTCTCGATCACCAGCGCCTCCGAGGAGCCATAAAGCCAGACCTTGTCGGTGAGGTTCGGAGCGCCCATCGCGGGGTTGCCCTTGCCCTCGGCACCGTGGCAGGCCGCGCACAGCTGGGTGAAATGCGCCTTGCCGCGCGTGGCGGCGCCCGCGTCGTGGGCCAGTCCCGACAACGAGCGCACGTAGTTGGCGGCGTCCTTCACGCCCGCGGGGCCGAGGGCGGCGCCCATCGGCGGCATCACGCCGTTGCGGCCCTCCATGATCGAGGCCTTGATCACCTGGGGATCGCCGCCATAGAGCCAGTCGCCGTCGGTGAGGTTGGGGAAGCCCTTGCCGCCGCGCGCGTCCGAGGCGTGGCACTGGCTGCAGTAGTTGAGGAAGAGCTTCTGCCCCACGGCCCGAGCCTCGGGGTCGGCCGCGAGCTGCTTCAGGTCCGTCTGGGCGAGGCGCGCGTAAAGCGGACCGTAGCGGTCCTGGGCGACCTTCACCTCGTCGGCGTACTCGTTCGCCGAGGTCCACTTGAGGGATCCCTCGTAGGCGCCGAGACCGGGGTAGAACCAGAGGTAGGCCAGGCTGAAGATGATGCTCGCCCAGAAGAGCCCGATCCACCAGCGCGGCAGCGGGTTGTTGTACTCGGCGAGGTCCTCGTCCCAGACGTGGGGGGTCTTCTCGGGGTCCCCGGGCGCCTTGCGCTGCGACAGCGACTGCAGCAGCAGCGCGCAGGCGACGATGCTGACCAGCGTGCCGGCGGCGACGAAGAAGCTCCAGAACGGGTCGGTGAAGTCACTCATCGTCTAGCGCTCCCTCACACGAAACCCTGTCCCACGATCGCTCCCTCTCCCCTGGGAGAGGGTTGGGGAGAGGGTCGCGGGCGCATCCGGGGAGAGGGTCGCATCCGTAGAGAGCGTCGCTTCGTCACCTTCATCGAACGGCGCATTCGCCGCCTCCTCGAACCGGACTCGCTGCGCCGGATGCACGGCCCACAGCAGGATTCCCATGAAGGTGAGGAACGACACGACGGTCGCCGCCTCCCGCAGCACGTTCACGTCCATCAGCGGCTTCCTTTCAGCACGGTGCCCAGGCCCTGCAGGTAGGCGATGAGGGCGTCCTGCTCGGTCTTTCCGGCGAGGTCGCGCAGGGCATTGGCGACCTGCTCGTCGGTGTAGGGGTGGCCCATCGCGCGCAGCGCATTCAGCTTGGCCACGATCGACTTGTCGTCGACGGGGCTCGTGGCGAGCCACGGGTAGGCCGGCATGTTGGACTCCGGCACCACGTCGCGCGGGTTGTCCAGGTGCACGCGGTGCCACTCGTCGCCATAGCGCCCGCCGACCCGCGCCAGGTCCGGCCCGGTGCGCTTGCTGCCCCACTGGAACGGGCGGTCGTAGACGAACTCCCCGGCGACCGAGTAGTGGCCGTAGCGCTCGGTCTCGGCGCGGAACGGCCGGATCATCTGCGAGTGGCAGTTGTAGCAGCCCTCGCGCACGTAGATGTCGCGCCCGGCGAGCTGCAGCGGGGGATAGGGCTTGAGTCCCGCCACCGGTTCCGTGGTGGAGCGCTGGAAGAAGAGCGGGACGATCTCGATCAGCCCGCCCACGCTCACCACCAGGATGACGAGGAGGATCATGAGGCCGGTCTTGCGTTCGATCAGGTCGTGGGTGAGTTTCATGGTCGGGTCTTCAGGCGTGGGCGGCGGCGAGGCCCGGGATCGGCGCATCCACCGCGCGACCGGCGGCCACGGTCTTCCACACGTTCCACGCCATGATCAACATCCCGGACAGGTAGAGGACGCCGCCGGCGAGTCGGATCGCGTAGAACGGATAGGTGGCCTTCACGCTTTCGGCGAAGCTGTAGGTGAGCGTCCCATCTTCGGACGCGGCGCGCCACATGAGGCCCTGCATCACGCCCGCGATCCACATGGAGGCGATATAGAGCACCACGCCGATGGTCGCGATCCAGAAATGCAGCGAGATCGCGCGCACGCTGTGCATCTCCAGCCTGCCTACCAGGCGTGGGATGAGGTAGTAGAGGCTGCCCATGGTGATGAAGCCCACCCAGCCGAGTGCCCCGGCGTGCACGTGGCCCACGGTCCAGTCGGTGTAGTGGGAGAGCGCGTTGACGGTCTTGATCGACATCATCGGGCCCTCGAACGTCGCCATGCCGTAGAACGATAGCGAGCCGATGAGGAACTTGAGGATCGGGTCGGTGCGCAGTTTGTGCCATGCGCCCGAGAGCGTCATGATGCCGTTGATCATCCCGCCCCACGACGGCGCCAGCAGGATCACCGAGAAAATCATGCCGAGGGACTGGGTCCAGTCCGGCAGCGCCGTGTAGTGCAGGTGGTGCGGGCCCGCCCACATGTAGGTGAAGATCAGGGCCCAGAAGTGCACCACCGAGAGCCGGTAGGAGTAGATCGGCCGGCCCGCCTGCTTCGGGATGAAGTAGTACATCATCCCCAGGAAGCCCGCGGTGAGGAAGAAGCCCACCGCGTTGTGCCCGTACCACCACT
>JBBQBW010000170.1:0-6129 GCA_038318025.1 Burkholderiales bacterium
GCCTCGCAGATCTGCCGGTACATCGGCACCATCGCGAAGCCGAAGCCCAGCATGCCTACCGCGACCACGACGAGTTTCCTCATCAGGATGCGGTTCTGGGCGGCGACGTGGCTCGGGAGGGCGGACATCTCAGACGACGAAGAACTTGAGCACGACGGTGAGGTAGATGCCGATGGCGGCCGCCGCCAGCACCAGGCCGGTGATGATTGCGCCCTTCCTCTGCTTGTCCACCATGGAGTCCGTCCGCCCTTACCTGACGACCGGAGCCGTCTCGAACGTGTGGTACGGGACCGGCGTCGGCAGGTGCGTCCACTCGAGCGAATCGGCGCCCTCCCAGGGCTTCTGCTCCGCCGATCGCCCGCCACGGATGGTCGAGATCACGATGTAGAGGAAGAACACCTGCGAGAAGCCGAAGATGAAGGCGCCCACGGTCGAGACCGCATTCCACTCGGTGAACTGCAGCGCGTAGTCCGGGATGCGGCGCGGCATGCCCGCCAGCCCCAGGAAGTGATGCGGGAAGAACGCGATGTTGAAGCCGATCATCGACAGCCAGAAGTGCGCCTTGCCCATCGCCTCGCTGTACATCTTCCCGCTCCACTTCGGCAGCCAGAAGTAGATGCCGGCGAAGATCGCGAAGAGCGCGCCCGACACCAGCACGTAGTGGAAGTGCGCCACGACGTAGTAGGTGTTGTGCAGCGTGATGTCGACGGGCGCGATGGCGAGCACCCGGCCCGAGAAGCCGCCGATGGTGAAGAGGCAGATGAAGCCGATCGAGAACAGCATCGGCGTCTCGAAGGTCATCTCGCCGCGCCACATGGTCGAGATCCAGTTGAAGATCTTCACCCCCGTGGGCACCGCGATGAGGATCGTCGCGTACATGAAGAACAGGTTGCCCGCGGCGGGCATGCCCACCGTGAACATGTGGTGGCCCCACACGATGAAGGAGAGGATCGCGATCGAGGCCGTCGCGTACACCATCGAGGCGTAGCCGAACAGCGGCTTGCGCGCGAAGGCCGGGATGATCTGCGACACGATCCCGAACGCCGGCAGGATCATGATGTACACCTCCGGGTGGCCGAAGAACCAGAAGATGTGCAGGAACATCGTGGGGTCGCCGCCGCCGGCCGCGTTGAAGAACGAGGTGCCGAAGTGGCGGTCGGTGAGCAGCATGGTGACCGCGCCCGCGAGCACCGGCATCACGGCGATCAGCAGGTAGGCGGTGATGAGCCAGGTCCAGACGAAGAGGGGCATCTTCATCAGCGTCATGCCGGGCGCGCGCATGTTGAGGATCGTGGTCACGATGTTGATCGAGCCCATGATCGACGAGGCGCCGAGGATGTGGACGGCGAGGATGGACAGGTCGACCGAGATGCCCTGCTGGATGATGAGGGGCGGGTAGAGCGTCCAGCCCGAGGCGATGGCGCCGCCCGGCACGAAGAATGACGAGATCAGCAGCAGGCCCGCCGGGATCAGCAGCCAGAAGCTCCAGTTGTTCATGCGCGGGAACGCCATGTCGGCCGCGCCCACCTGCATCGGGATCAGCCAGTTCGCGAAGCCCACGAAGGCCGGCATGATCGCGCCGAACACCATCACCAGGCCGTGCACCGTGGTGAGCGAGTTGAAGAACTGCGGGTCGAGCAGCTGCAGGCCGGGCTGGAAGAGCTCGGCGCGGATCAGCAGCGCCATCGTCCCGCCGGTGAGGAACATGAAGAACGAGAACCAGAGGTACATCGTGCCGATGTCCTTGTGGTTCGTCGTGTACATCCAGCGGGTGAAACCCGCCGGCGGGCCGTGGTGGTCGTGGGTTTGGCCGTCGTGGTGGTGGTCGTGAGCGTGGGTGGCGTGGCTCATGGGAACTCGCTTTCCGGGAATCGTTTGTTGTTACTTGCGCGCGGCGCGGACATCGGCCGGCATGACCACATCGCCCTTGTTGCTCCAGGCGGTGCGCTCGTAGGTGACGACGGCGGCGATCTCGCTGTCGGAGAGGCGCTCGAAGCCCGCCATAGCGGTGCCGGGCTTGCCCTTCAGCACTATGTCGATGTGCGGGCCCTTCGGGGCGTTGACCATCTTCGAGCCATCGAGGCCCGGAAAGGCGGGCGGCATGCCCTTGCCGGTGGGCTGGTGGCAGGCGGCGCAATTGGCGGCGTAGACCTTCTCGCCCGTGGCCTTCAGCTGGTCGGCGGTCCACTTCCTGTTCGGGTCTTCGGCCGGGACCGCCACGGCGGCGGCAGGCGCGGCGGCGACCGGGGCCGGGGGCGGGGGCATCTTCGACTTGGCGTCGGCCACCCAGGCGGCGTACTTCTCCGGCGACACCGCCTCCACCACGATTGGCATGTAGGCGTGCTCTTTGCCGCAGATCTGGCTGCACTGGCCGCGGTAGATGCCTTCCTTGTCCGCGGTGAACCAGGCGTCCTTCACGAAGCCGGGGATGCCGTACTGGTTCACGCCCAGCTGCGGCACGTACCAGCCGTGGATCACGTCGTTGGAGGTGATCAGCAGGCGCACCTTCTTGCCCACCGGAACCACCACGTTGCGGTCGACCTCGAGCAGGTAATTCTCGTTCTTCTTCTTCCCGGCGCCCGCGTACTCCTCGATCTGGTCGCGGGGCGTGGAGAGGCTGGAGAAGAAGCGCACCCCGTCCTGCTGGTAGTCGTATTCCCAGCGCCACTGGTAGGCCGTCACCTTGATCGACATATCGGCGTTGGAGGCGTCCTTCATGTGGATCATGGTGGAGGTGGCGGGAATCGCCATCACCACCAGCACCACCAGCGGGATCAGCGTCCAGATGATCTCGATGGTCGTGTTCTCGTGGAACTGGGCGGCCTTGGCACCTTTCGAGCGGCGGTGCTTGAAGATCGACCAGAACATCACGCCGAAGACGAGGAAGAAGATCGCAACACAGACCCAGAGGATGCCCCAGTGCAGGCGGTAGGCATCGGCGGCCATCGGCGAGGCCGGGGGCAGGATGTCGACCATGTAATCGGCCAGCGAGGCGGTGGAAACCGCCAGCAGCGAGACGAGAGCCAGGGGAGCGCGCAGGTATTTCAGAAACATGGCCAGACCTTTGTTGTACGGGTTTTCTAACACGCGGTAACGGGCAGTTTGCCGCGGAGGCTTTCCGCGAGGCTGCGTCGCCCCTCATCCGACATCATTCTCCCCAACGGCACCGTGCGCCCGGCGTATGCGAGGCGAAGCGTGCAGCGCGCCCCGTTCTCCCGCATCACCACCCGCGCCCACGGCCGGTGGGCCACGAAACTCGTCACCCGGCGCGCCTCGCGCGCCTCCCACCGGACTTGCGTTTCCCCGACCTCGAGCCGCTCGAAATCCGCGTCGTGCCTCCGGAGCACGCGGAAGGCATAGGCGAGTCCCGCGACTTCCAATCCGGCAAAGGGCATCACCGGCCAGGCCCCCACCGCCCAGGCGAATGCGGAAACGACGCATGCCGTCGCCGCGAACGCCGCCAGGACCCAGCGCCGACCCCTGGCGCCCAGAGAACGATTGGGCACCCACAGATGGACGTACGGCAGGGATTCCACGGATGGCTTGAGGGGGAAGCAGCTCCAAACCGCACTATTTTAGCCGAGCGGCAGTCGGGGCGCAAAAAACAGCGCACCGGGACTCAATCCGCGGGAGGCTCGGACTCGCCTCCCGGGTCGCCCTCACCGGGCTTGGCGGGGATGCGATAGGACTCCGACGCCCAGCCGCCCAGGTCGCTCACGCGGCAGCGCTTGGAGCAGAAGGGCCGGAACGGGTTGGCGGGTGCGAAGAGCGCCGTCTTGCCGCACGCCGGGCAGGGCACGGTGCGGGCGTCGCGGGGCGGAGCGGTCACAGGCTGCAGAAGGCGAGGTCGAAGGGGACGTCGTGCTCGTAGACGCGCGTCTTCTGCACGCCCTCGGGTAGCAGGAAGCGCACGTTCAGCGCGTACTTGTTGGCGCTGATCTCGGGAACGCACGGCAGCTCGTCGGCGAGGAAGAGGCGCAGCATCTGCGCCGGCTTCTCCGCCGGGGTCTGCTGGAACACGCCCTGGAACGCGATCAGCGAGGAAGTGCGCCCGCTCTCCCGCAGCACCCGCAACACGATCGCGAGAGCGGCGTGGATCGGCAGGAGGTGCTTCAGCCACGCGCCGAGGTCGGCACGCCGGCGCGCGGCCGGGTGGTGCAGCCACGCGTGGTACGAGGGCAGGTCGAACTCGCTGGTGCCCCCGGGGATGCCGGCGCGCTGCTTGATCGCCATCAGCCACTCGTTCTCGCGCAGCGCCTGGCCGGTCTTGCCCGAGGTGGCGTGCAGGTGCGAGAAGGCGCCCTCGATCTCGCGCAGCACCCCCTCCAGCTTTTCCTCCGAGATCGCGGGGTTGTCGCGCAGCGCTTCGAGGAACGTGCGCTGGCGGTCCAGCTCCTGCAGCAGGTCGCTCTTCAGGTCGGCGCGGCTCGCCACCTCGATGATCTCGAACATCCCCGTGAGGCACGCGTGGTGCTCGTGGGAGCTCTCGCGATCGAGGAAGAACGACACCCGATCGTACAAGTCCTCGAGTCGGAGGAGCGTGCGGATGCGCTCGTTCAGCGGATATTCGTAGGTGATCACCGGGCCCGGCCTTGCGCTTCGGCGGGATTGTGGGGCATAGGGTGCGCCCTGACAAATGTCATTTGCTTCCGCCCGCAAGATCGACGTACCGGCGATGCATTCGTTCACACTGCGCGGCCAGGCCCGCCTCGTCGCCGCCGTTCCAGATCACGTCGTCGGCCACCTGCAGCCGCCGCCAGCGCGGCCACTGCGCCGCCATGATGGCGCGAACCTCGGCCTCGGCGAGCCCCGAACGCTCGGCGGTGCGCGCGACCTGGAGCGCTTCCGGGCAGTCGATCGCGAGCGTGCGCCCGACGCGGTCCGCATAGCCGCGGGTCTCGAACAGCAACGGCACCGCGAGCACCGCGTAGGGTCCCGGGGCGGCGGCGATGGCGGCATCGGCCGCGTGCCGGATCGCGGGGTGGAGGATCGCTTCCAGCCGTTCCCGCGACCGTGGATCCGCGAACACCAGGCGGCGCATGGCGGCGCGGTCGAGCGCGCCCTCCGGGGTGAGGTAGTCCGCGCCGAACGCCCCGCGAATCGCCTCCGTGGCGCTGCCCCCGGAAACCGTGAGGGCGCGCGAAAGCTCGTCGGTGTCGACGACCGTGGCGCCCAGCGCCTCGAGGTGGCGCGCGGCGGTGGTCTTGCCCGAGCCGATCCCGCCAGTGAGGCCGACGAGGAGGCTCACGCGGGAAAGCGGCCGATCCAGGCCACCACCGCCTCCCGTCCCCACACCAGCGCCGCGATACCGCCCAGCGCGAGGTAGGGGCCGAACGGGATGCGCGTGTCGGTGCCCTTCTTCGCGAGCCACAGGAACAAGGAGCCGATCACGGCGCCCAGCCCCGCCGAGACCACCACCACGAAGGGCAGCACCTGCCAGCCGGTCCAGGCGCCGATCGCCGCGAGGAGCTTGAAGTCCCCGTAGCCCATCCCCTCCTTCTTCGCGATCAGGCGGAACGCCCAGTAGACGGACCAGAGAATGAGGTAGCCGCCGGCAGCGCCGAAGACCGCCGAGCGCAGGTCCGTGAACGCGCCAAAGGCGTTGGCGAGCAGGCCCAGCCACAGCAGCGGCAGGGTGATGTCGTCGGGCAGCAGCTGGGTGTCGAAGTCGATGAAGGTGAGGGCCAGCATGGCCCAGGCGTAGACCAGGGCCGCGGCGAGCGCGCCGGAGAACCCGAAGCGCCACGCCATCAGCACCGCGAGCGCCCCCCCCAGCACCTCCACCAGCGGGTAGCGCGCCGAGATCGGGGCGCGACAGTTGGCGCACTTGCCCCGCAGCGCCAGCCAGCTCGCCACCGGCACGTTCTGCAGCGCCGTGATGCCGGCCCCGCACGACGGGCAGCGCGAGGGCGGATGGGAGAGGTCCAGCCGCTCGAAGACCGGCGCTTCGCGCCCGTCGAGCTCGGCGCATTCGGCCTTCCACTGCCGCTCCATCATCAGCGGCAAACGGTGGATCACCACGTTCAGGAACGATCCCACGCACAGGCCCAGGAGGGCCACGGCGGCGCCGAGCCAGAGGGGGGAGGTGCGGAGGGCTTCGAGGAGTTCCATCAACAAAAGGGCGCGGAA
>JBBQBW010000171.1:0-6122 GCA_038318025.1 Burkholderiales bacterium
CGGGCGAACCGCCGCGCAAGTGCGCACCGACGGTTTTCAGCAGGCTGTCCTTCGTGAATGGTTTGGTGAGGTACTCGTTCGACCCGACCATGCGCCCGCGCGCGCGGTCGAACAGGCTGTCCTTCGAGGACAGCATGATCACGGGCGTGGCGCGGTGCTTGGCGCTCTTCTTGATGAGGGCGCACGTCTGGTAGCCGTCCAGGCGCGGCATCATGATGTCCACGAAGATCAGGTCGGGCTGGTGGTCGGCGATCTTGGCGAGGGCATCGAAGCCGTTCTCCGCCAGGATGACCTGGCATCCCGCCTGCATGAGGAATATCTCCGCGCTTCGCCGGATGGTGTTGCTGTCGTCGATCACCATCACGCGTACGCCCGTGAGGTTCTTGGAGTCCGCCACGCTGTCCTTAACATAATCGGCCACGTGCCCGGACCAAGGATGAATCCGCCGAAATGTAGTGGCGAATACACCGGGCCGGTGACGGGGGCAATAGTTACATCGCCGCCCGCAGCCGCGCTCTAATGGATGGTCAGGTTATTCCTTTTATCGTGCTGAAACAACCGGTAACCGCACTCTTCTCAACCGCTTTCGCAGCTTGGATTCGTGGCTCCGGGTGGCGCTAGAACTCCACCATCTCGAAATCGTCCTTGCGCGCGCCACATTCCGGGCAGCACCAGCCGGCCGGGATGTCTTCCCAGCGTGTGCCCGGAGGAATCCCATCCTCCGGCCAGCCCTCGGCTTCATCGTAGATGTAGCCGCAGGCGAGGCACAGCCAGGTTTTGTAGTCGACGGATGCGCTCGCGCTCGAAGTCATGTGTTCTGATTGTTGGGACGTTGAGTAGAATGCAGGGGCCGCGCGCGCTTCCTCAAGGATGCTATGACCCCCGGTTGGCGCGCGCAACCGAGGCAGAATTTCAAGTGTAACCCCCCCCCCCCGCCTCGCTGCGTCCCGATGAACGAATCCTCCCGCTCACTGCCCGCCGTCCTCACCTTCGCCGCGTCCGATCCCACCAGCGGGGCGGGCCTGCAGGCCGACATCCTCGCCCTCGCGAGCATGGGTTGCTACCCGCTCTCGGTCGTCACGGCGCTCACCGTGCAGGACACCGCCGGTGTCGAAGCCTTCCTCGCGATCGATCCCGACTGGGTCGCCGACCAGGCGCGCTGCATCCTCGAGGACATGCCCGTGGCGGCCTTCAAGATGGGCATGCTGGGGTCCACGGAGATCGTGACGGTCGTCGCCGAGGTGGTGTCCGACTACCCGGATGTCCCGCTGATCCTCGATCCGGTGCTCGCCTCGGGCCGCGGCGACGTGTTTGCCAGCGAAGACATGGTCTGCGCGATCCGCGAGCTGCTGGTCCCCCAGAGCACCATCGTCACCCCCAACATCCACGAACTGCGCCGGCTGGCGGGGGAGGATGACGACGACGACTCGAGCCTCGCGGAGTGCGCGCAGCGACTGCTCGACACCGGATGCGAGTACGTGCTGGTGACCGGAACCCACGATTCGACACCCGAGGTGATCAACACCCTGTACCAGCGCGGCAGCGTGCTGCGCACCGATTCGTGGAAGCGGCTGCCCGGCAGCTACCACGGCTCTGGCTGCACGCTCGCCGCGGCGCTCGCCGCCAACCTCGCGCGCGGCCTCGACATCGGCGACGCCGTGTACGAGGCCCAGGACTACACCTGGCACGCGCTCTCCAGGGCGTTGCGCCCGGGCATGGGCCAGTACCTTCCCGACCGGATGTTCTGGGCGCGGGAGGAAGGCGAGACCGATGAGCCGTGAGGCTCACGCCTTGCGCGGCCTCTACGTGATCACCCCCGCGATCGCCGACACCGCGGCGCTCGCCACCGTCGTGGAGGCAAGCCTCGCCGGCGGCGCCCGCGCGGTGCAGTATCGCGCGAAGGGCCTGGCGCCCGACGCGGCGATCGCCCAGGCGCGCGCGCTCGCGAACCTCTGCCGCGCACGCGGCGTTCCGCTGATCGTGAATGACTCGATCGACCTGGCGCTCGCGTGCGGCGCCGACGGCGTGCACATGGGCCGCGACGATGCCCCCATCGCCGCGGCGCGCGCGGCGATGCCGCGTGGAATCGTGGGCGCGTCCTGCTACGCCGATCCCCAACGCGCCCGGTCCGCCGCCGCGGCCGGCGCCGACTACGTCGCGATCGGCAGCGTGTTCGCCTCCCGCACCAAACCCGGCGCGGTGCGCGCTCCGCTCGAGGCTCTTGGCGAAGCGGCCCGGGCCTCCGGGCTGCCGGTGGTCGCCATCGGCGGCATCGATGCCGACAACGCGGCTGCGGCGATCGCCGCCGGCGCCGACATGGTGGCGGTGATCGCCGCAGTCTTCGACGCACCCGACCCCCGCCTGGCGGCCGCGGCCATCGCGCGTCTCTTCGACTCCCGTGAAAGCTTCCTCCATGCACGAACGTAGCCAGGAGCTCTTCGAGCGCTCCCAACGCCTCATACCCGGGGGCGTCAACTCGCCGGTGCGCGCCTTCCGTGCGGTAGGCGGCTCGCCCGTGTTCTTCCGAGAAGGCAAGGGAGCGTGGCTCACCGACGAGGACGGGAATCGCTACGTGGATTACGTGGGCTCGTGGGGCCCGATCATCCTCGGCCACGCGGACCCGGAAGTGGTGGCCGCGGTGTCGGCGGCGGCGGGACGGGGGCTGTCGTTCGGCGCCCCCACCGCACTCGAGCTGGAGATGGCCGAGCTCCTCACCACGGCCCTGCCCTCGATCGAGCAGGTGCGGCTGGTGAGCTCGGGCACGGAGGCGGTAATGAGCGCGCTGCGCCTGGCGCGCGGCTTCACCGGCCGCTCGGTGATCGTGAAGTTCGAGGGCTGCTACCACGGCCACAGCGACTTCCTGCTGGTGAAGGCCGGGTCGGGCGCGCTCACCTTCGGCAACCCCACGTCGGCTGGCGTGCCCCCGGAGCTGACCTCCCTAACCCTGGTGCTCGACTACAACGATCCCCAGCGGCTCGCGGAGGCCTTCGCGCGGCACGGCGACACCATCGCCGCGGTGGTGCTGGAGCCGATCGCGGGGAACATGAACTTCGTGCGCCCTTCGGAGGAGTTCATGCGCACGCTGCGCTCCCTCACCGAGCGGCACGGCGCGGTGCTGATCTTCGACGAAGTGATGACCGGGTTCCGGGTCGGCCCGCAGGGCGCTCAGGGACTCTTCGGCATCCGGCCCGACCTCACGACGCTGGGCAAGGTGATCGGCGGGGGCATGCCGGTGGGTGCCTTCGGCGGGCGCGCCGACATCATGGCGCGCCTTGCACCCGTGGGTCCGGTCTACCAGGCGGGCACGCTGTCGGGTAACCCGGTCGCGGTGAGCGCCGGGCTCACGACCCTGCGGCGCGTGCTGGCGCCCGGCTTCTTCAACCGGCTCGGGACCGTCACCGCGGCGCTGGTGGCGGGACTCGAGCGCGAGGCGCAACGCGCGGGAGTGCCGTTCTGCGGGGCCTTCGAGGGCGGCATGTTCGGGATCTTCTTCCGCGACAGGCCACCCGCCTCGTTCGCCGAGGTGATGCAGTCGGACCGGGAGGCATTCAACCGTTTCTTCCACGCGATGCTCGACCGCGGCGTATACCTCGCGCCCTCGGCCTACGAAGCCGGATTCGTGTCCGCCTGCCATGGACCGGCGGAGCTCGACGCCACGTTCGCGGCCGCCCGCGAGGCTTTCGCCGCACCGTGAAACACGGGCGCACGCCCTCCGGGCACGCGGGACGCGTCGCCGCCATGGGCCTCGCGATCGCGACCTTCCTGATCGTGACGCTTGCCTGGCTGGTCCTCTCCGACCTGCAGCGCGAGGCGCAGCTGCATCGCGAGACCCTGGGCGCGCAGCAGGCCAAGGACAGCCTGCAGGAGCTGCGCCTGCCCCTGCACGAGATCCGCTACGCCAGCCACTGGGCCGCCGAAACCGGCGCCGCCGCTGAGCTGCAGAGGATCGAGTCGCGCGCGGTCGACATCGACGCGGAGCTGGATTACCTCGCGCTCGCCCTCGCCGAGGGGCCGCCGCTGCCGGGATTCCAGGCGATGAGCGAGGCCGCCCGCCTGATGGTGCTGCAGGCGCGCTCCATCGCCGGAGCGCGGTCGGCCGGCGGGATCGAGCGCGCGCGCGCAGTGGCCCTGGAGGTGGACCGGTTGTTGAGCGAGACCCAGCGCGAACACGCGCGCGCCCTCGATGCGCAGAACCGCAGGATCCACGATCGCACCCTCGACCGCATCCGCATCGGCGAGGGCCTGCGCACTTACGTGTTATGGCTGCTCGGGGGAGCGGGACTGGCGCTGCTGGGCCTCTTCGCGGGATTCCGCTTCGCACGGGGCCGCGAGGCCGAGGCGCTGCGCCACATCGAGCGCCTGGCATTGTGGGACGGCGTGACGGGATTGCCGAACCGCACTTTCCTCGCCGATCGCCTGGGCGAGGAGCTGTCCCGCGCCGAGCGCCATGGCCGGGCCTTCGCGTTGCTGATGTTCGACCTCGATGGATTCAAAGACGTGAACGACACCCACGGCCATGCGGCCGGTGACCGCGTGCTGGCGATGGTGGGAGCGCGCGCGGCACGCAGCATGCGCGCTTCCGACGTGGTGGCGCGCGTCGGGGGCGACGAGTTCGTGGCGCTGCTGCCGGAAGCGACCCGCGAGGGCGCGGCCGCCGTGGCGGAGAAGCTGCGGGTCTCGCTTGCGCAACCCTATGGCTTCGGCCGCAGGACGGCGCGGCTGTCGGCCAGCATCGGAATCGCCTTCTACCCCGAGCATGGCCGCGACCTGGAAACGCTGCAGCGCTCGGCGGACGCGGCTCTTTATGCCGCCAAGCGCGGAGGAAAGAACCGCGCGGTCGTGGCCACGATTGCGGGGCCCGCGCTTTCGAAGAGCGCCGAACCGGCCGCCGCCGTCACTCCCGACTAGCTGTGTGGTGTCCGAGAAATAACTGGTGATTTGATTTTTTTCTTTCTGGTGCGAGGCGCGGTACAGCCGGGCTTGATCTGCTCGAGAGTCTGACGGCAGCGGGCGAGCTTGGCCTGGATGGACTCGACGGTGCCAGTCCAGACGAAGGGGTTGGGATTTTCGTTCCAAGCTTCGAGGAACTGGGCGATGGCGGCCTCAAGGTCCGCGACGCTCGCAAAGGAGCCGCTGCGCACTGCTTTGGTAGTGAGTTCACCGAACCAGCGCTCCACCAAGTTGAGCCAGCTGGAGCTGGTGGGGACGAAGTGCGGGATAAAGCGGGGGTGGTGCTTGAGCCACGCCTGCACCTTGGGGTGCTTGTGAGTTCCGTAGTTGTCCATCACCAGGTGCAGGGTGACCTTGCCGGGAAATTCCACATCCAAGCGGCGCAGGAATTTCAGAAACTCCTGGTGACGGTGCCGGCTATAGCACTGGCCGATGACTTTGCCCTGCAGGACTTCCAGGGCGGCGAACAAGCAGGTGGTGCCATTGCGCTTGTAGTCGTGGGTCATCGTGCCCAGACGCCCCTTCTTCATGGGCAGTCCAGGCTGGGTGCGATCCAAGGCCTGGATCTGGGTCTTCTCGTCCACGCACAACACCAAGGCTTGATCGGGAGGATTCAGGTACAACCCCACCACGTCGGTGAGCTTCTCCAGAAACCGGGCATCGCGCGAGAGCTTGAAGCCCTTCGTGCGGTGCGGCTTCAATTGGTGGCTGCGCCAGATGTTGTTGACCGTGGATTTGCCCACGCCCTGGGCTTGCGCCATCTGCCGGCAGCTCCACTGAGTCATTCCCTTGGGCTTGGTCGAGAGCGTCGCTTGAACGATTCGTTTGATCTTCGCCGCTCCGTAGGTCGGCTTGCGACCACGCCCCGGTGCGATCTCCCACAAACCCTCTGGGCCGGCCTCGACAAACCGATCACGCCACAGCGCGACCGTCTTCGGATTGATCCCGGACTCCTGACTGATCGTCAGATTCGTTTGGCCGGCCGCTGCTGCCAAAACGATCCGGCAGCGCATGCCACCTGCTGCGGCGTCCCATACGCCGTCACCCACGCCTCCAACCGTTCGCGGTCAACATCCGACAGCCTCACAACCAAACTTATTCTGGACATGAATCAGCATAAACACGAATCCAGGCAATAACGCCCGTTATTTGTTGGACACTACACTAGCCCT
>JBBQBW010000172.1:0-6114 GCA_038318025.1 Burkholderiales bacterium
TCCGGGATCCATTACAACTTCTCCCTGCCGGACGCGGCATGGCCGCTCCTGCGGCGCCAGGACGAAGGCACAGATTCGACCGACGCCTATCGGGACCACCGCTACCTGGGGCTGATCCGGAACTTTCGGCGCAATTCATGGTTGCTGCTCCTGCTGCTGGGGACCTCGCCGGCGGCGTGCGGATCGTTCGTCGAGGGCCGCAGCCATGAGCTTTCCGCCTGGGAGGGCGGAACGGTTTTTGCACCCCACGCGACGTCGTTGCGCATGGGCCGGTTGGGATACCAAAGCGACGCGCAGGCATCGCTCGCGGTGAGCTTCAACAGTCTGGGCGGATACGCGGCCGTCCTTAACCAGGCGCTCACCATGCCTTTCGGCCCCTACGAGGCGATCGGATTGCGCGACGGCGACGACTATCGCCAGCTCGCCACGACCCTGCTGCAGATCGAAAACGAGTTCTACGGGACCATCCGGCCGAAGCGCCGCGTGGGGCCCGGTGAGCGGCCGCTGCGTGCTCTGGGTGATCGCGGCATCGAGTATGTCGAGGTCCGGTGCCTGGACGTCGATCCCTTCAGCCTGGTCGGCATCGATGCGGACGCGATCCGCCTTCTGGATATCTTCCTGCTTCATTGCCTGCTTTGCGACAGTCCCCCGGATTCCCCGCGGGAGGTCGCCGCCGTTTCGAGAAACCAGCGTTTCGTCGCGGAGGCGGGGCGCGATCCCCGCGTCCGACTGGATCGGGCGGGTGAGAAGGTCGCGCCCGCCGAGTGGGGCGGCGACTTGCTGCTGCAGTGCGAGCCCATCGCCACGTTGCTCGACGAGGCGCACGGGGGCGGACGATATGGCAAAGTCCTCGCGGCAGCGCGCCACATGCTGAGCAATCCTTCGTTGCTGCCTTCCGCCCGAGTGATTCAAGAGGTGGATCGCGTGCATGGAAAGTCCTTTCCGGATTTCGCCCTCGCGCAGTCCCGGCTTCACCGCGATGACGTATCGGCGCGGCCCGTGGCGGTCGAGGCTGAAGCGCGTTATGCGAGGCGGGTGGCCACGTCGCTGGTCGAGCAGCGCCGCATCGAAGTCGCGGACGACGTGCCCTTCGAAATCTACCGTCAAAGGTATCTCGGCCAGGATCTGCTGGCCGGACCCCATTTCCGTCACAGTGGCTAGTCGTTGGGTCAAGTCGGTGCGCGTGCGCCACGACATCATCGCGCCCGAGATGCTGCCCGACGTATTCAACCTGTTCGCGCAGGGCGAGCGCACCATCGACCGGGCCGAAGGGGGGCTGGGCATCGGGCTCACGCTCGCGCGGCGCATCGTGGTCCTGCACGGCGGCACCATCGAGGCACGCAGCCCCGGCCCCGGGCTGGGCTCGGAGTTCGAGGTGCACCTGCCGCGGCTGCGCCCGAATGCGCTAGAATCCGCGGCATCCGTCCGGGAGAGCGCGTCGCCGTCGACGCCGCCGAAGGGGTAGCACCCGCAAACTCTCAGGCAAAGGGACCGGTCGGAACCGGAAAGATCTTCCGGACTCTGGAGAGAGGCGGTCATCCGCCCACCGAAGGGGCGCGCGATCCGATGAGCGGATCGTAATCTCTCAGGTACCAAGGACAGAGGGGTCGTGAGGCGCGACGCGCCGGCACGGCCCTGTTTCGTTCCTGGCCACCGGAGAGCCGCGTTGCTGAAGACCACGCCCCTCAATGCACTGCACCGCGCCGCCGGCGCCCGGATGGTCGACTTCGGCGGCTGGGACATGCCGGTCCACTACGGCTCCCAGATCGAGGAGCACCACGCGGTGCGGCGCGATGCCGGCCTCTTCGACGTGGCCCACATGCAAGTGGTCGACGTGCAAGGGCCGGGAGCCCGCGATTTCCTGCGCGTCGCCCTTGCCAACAACGTCGACAAGCTCAAGGTGCCGGGCAAGGCGCTCTACTCCTGCATGCTCACGCCGGAAGGCGGGGTGGTTGACGACCTCATCGCCTACTTCTTCGGCGAGGATTCCTTCCGGCTGGTGGTGAACGCAGGCACCGCGGAGAAGGACCTCGCCTGGCTCGCGGAGCGGCTCGCGGCCTCCGGCGCCCAGGCGCGCCTCACGCCGCGGCGGGAGCTCGCGATCATCGCGGTGCAGGGACCGCGCGCCCGCGAGCGCTTCTGGCATGCCTTCCCCGAGGCGAAGGCGGCCACCGAGCCGCTCGCGCCGTTCAACGCCGCCATGGTGGGCGACATGATGGTGGCGCGCACCGGCTACACCGGGGAGGAGGGCTTCGAGGTGATCGTTCCGGGCGTGCGGGCCACCGCCACATGGGAGGCGCTGGTCGGCGCCGGGGCCCGCCCGGCGGGGCTCGGCGCGCGCGACACCCTGCGCCTGGAAGCCGGGATGAACCTCTATGGCCAGGACATGGACGAACAGGTGTCGCCGCTCGACGCGGGCCTCGCATGGACCGTCGACCTCGCGAGCCCGAGGGACTTCACCGGCAAGGCCGCGCTCCAGCGCGACGGGCAGCGCCAGGAGTTCCTCGGCCTCGTCCTCACCGACGCAGGCGGCGTGCTGCGCGCGCACCAGAAAGTCGTGGCGGCGGGCGGGGAGGGCGAGGTCACCAGCGGCACCTTCGCCCCCACCCTCGGCAAATCGATCGCCCTGGCCCGCCTGCCGCGCGGCACGCAGCCGGGCGATACGGTGAAGGTGATGGTGCGCGACAAAGCGCTCGCGGCCCGCGTCGTGAAGGCTCCCTTCGTCCGCCACGGCAAGATCCTCGTCTCCTGATTTCTCCCTGAAAGGAAGATCCATGAAGCTGCCGAAAGACCTGCGCTACACCGCCACTCACGAGTGGACCCGCCGCGAGCCCGACGGCACCGTGAGCGTGGGCATCACCGACCATGCGCAGGAGCAGCTGGGCGACGTGGTGTTCGTCGAGGCCCCCCAGGCGGGCCGCAAGGTCGCAGCCGGCGAATCGGTCGGCGTCGTGGAGTCGGTGAAGGCCGCATCGGACATCTATGCACCGGTGGCCGGCGAGGTGGTGGCGGTGAATGGCGAGCTCTCGGCCTCGCCCGAGCGCGTCAACGAGGACGCGTTCGCCGCCTGGATGTACCGCATCAAGCCCACCAACGCCGCCGACCTGGACGGCTTGCTGGATGCCGCGGGCTACGAGAAGTCCGCCGCCACCGACTGAGGATTCCGGAGCCCCCATGCCCGACACGCCCGTTCGCACCACGCCCACCACCTCGCTCGCCGAGCTCGAGGACCACGGCGCCTTCCAGCGCCGCCACATCGGGCCCGGCCCGGCGGACGAGCGCGCGATGCTCGAGGTGCTGGGCTTCGCCTCCCGCGCCGAGCTCATCGACGCGGTGATCCCGGAGTCCATCCGCCGGCGAGGCCCGATGGGGATCGGGGAGCCGCGCACCGAGGGCGAGGCGCTGTCGCGCCTGCGCTCGATTGCCGCGAAGAACCGGGTCTTCAAGTCGTACATCGGGCAGGGCTACCACGAGACGTATACGCCGGGCGTGGTGCTACGCAACGTGTTCCAGAACCCGGCCTGGTATACCGCGTACACGCCGTACCAGCCGGAGATCTCCCAGGGCCGGCTGGAAGCGCTGCTCAACTTCCAGACGATGGTGGCGGACCTGACCGCGCTCGACGTCGCCAACGCCTCGATGCTCGACGAGGCGACGGCGGCAGCCGAGGCGATGACGCTGTGCCTGCGTTCGTACCAGGGCGCGTCGAAGGTTTTCGCGGTGGCCGATGACGTCCTGCCGCAGACGATCGACGTGGTGCGCACTCGCGCCGAGCCTCTGGGCATCGAGGTGCGAGTTGCGCCCGCCGCGGAGCTCACGTCGATCGACGCTTTCGCGGTGCTGGTGCAATATCCCGGCGCGGAGGGCGAGGTGCGCGATTACGCGAGCCTCGCCGCCGCGACGAAGGGCCGCGGCGGTTTCGTGGTCGCGGCCGCGGACCTGCTGGCGCTGGCGCTCCTCAAGCCCCCGGGCGAGTGGGGCGCCGACGTGGCCGTCGGCAGCGCCCAGCGCTTCGGCGTGCCGATCGGGTTCGGCGGCCCGCACGCCGGCTACATGGCGGTTCGCGACGCGCTGAAGCGCAGCATGCCCGGGCGCCTGGTGGGAGTCACGGTCGATGCCCAGGGCCAGCCCGCGTACCGGCTGGCGCTGCAGACTCGCGAGCAGCACATCCGCCGCGAGAAGGCGACCTCGAACATCTGCACCGCGCAGGTGCTGCTGGCGGTGATGGCGTCGATGTACGCCGTGTACCACGGGCCCGAGGGGCTCGAACGCATCGCACGGCGCGTGCATCGCCTGGCGGTGGTGCTGCGCGCCGGCCTCGCGAAGCTCGGCTTCGCCCCGCTCACCCAGGCCTGCTTCGACACCGTGACCGTGGCGGCCGACGGGCGGCAGGACGACGTGGTCGCCCGCAGCCGCGAGGCGCGCATGAACTTCCGCGTGCTCGAGGATGGCCGGATCGGAGTGTCCCTGGACGAGACCACGACGGTTGCCGACGTGGAGGCGATCCTGGCGGTGTTC
This sequence comes from Burkholderiales bacterium, assembly GCA_038318025.1. GTDB lineage: Bacteria > Pseudomonadota > Gammaproteobacteria > Burkholderiales > Usitatibacteraceae > Usitatibacter. The sequence goes on from JBBQBW010000172.1 coordinate 4,519, forward strand.
GCCGGGAAGGCGCCGGGGTTCCACGCCGCGGACCTCGAGCGCGACGCCGAGGCCGGCTTTCCGGTCACGCTCGCGCGCACCTCAGCGTTCCTCGCCCATCCGGTCTTCAATCGCTACCGGTCGGAAACCGAGATGCTGCGGTACCTGCGGCGGCTGGCCGACAAGGACGTGGCGCTCGACCGTTCGATGATCCCGCTGGGCTCCTGCACCATGAAGCTCAACGCCACCTCGGAGATGATCCCGGTGGGCTGGCAGGAGTTCGCGCACATCCACCCCTTCGCGCCCCCCGACCAGTGGTCCGGCTACCGGGAGCTGATCGAAGGCCTCGAGGCGCGCCTCGCGAAGGCCACGGGCTATGCGGCGGTGTCCCTGCAGCCGAACGCCGGCTCGCAAGGCGAGTACGCGGGCCTCCTCGTGATCCGCAAGTGGCACGCGAGCCGCGGCGAGGGCCACCGCCGCGTTTGCCTCATCCCCAGCTCCGCCCACGGCACCAATCCCGCCTCGGCGCGGATGGCGGGCATGCAGGTGGTGGTGGTGGGCTGCGACGACGGCGGCAACGTCGACCTCGCCGACCTGGAGCGCAAGGCCGCCTTGCATGCGAAGGACCTGGCGGCGGTGATGGTCACCTACCCCTCCACCCACGGCGTGTTCGAAGGCGGCATCACCAAGCTCTGCGAGATCGTCCATCGCCATGGCGGCCAGGTGTATGTAGACGGCGCCAACATGAACGCGATGGTGGGCCTGTGCGCACCGGGCGCTTTCGGCGGCGACGTCTCGCACCTGAACCTGCACAAGACCTTCTGCATACCCCACGGCGGCGGCGGCCCCGGCGTGGGCCCGGTGGCGGTCGGCGCGCACCTGGCGAAGTTCCTGCCGGGCCATCGCTACCTCGACCGGCCCGATGGCATCGGCGCGGTGTCGGCGGCGCCCTTCGGCAGCGCCTCGATCCTGCCGATCTCGTGGATGTACATCGAGATGATGGGAGATGCGGGCCTCACCGCGGCGACCGAAGTGGCGATCCTCAACGCGAACTACGTCGCGCGGCGCCTGGCGCCGCATTACCCAGTGCTGTACTCGGGGCCGAAAGGGCTGGTGGCGCACGAGTGCATCCTCGACCTGCGCCCCCTCAAGGACGGCTCGGGCATCACCGTCGAGGACGTGGCCAAGCGCCTCATCGACTACGGCTTCCATGCGCCGACCATGTCCTTCCCGGTCGCGGGCACACTGATGGTCGAGCCTACCGAGAGCGAGTCGAAGGCGGAGCTCGACCGCTTCTGCGACGCGATGATCGCGATCCGCGACGAGATCCGCGCGGTGGAGGCGGGCACGATGGATCCCGAGGACAACCCGTTGAAGCACGCGCCCCATACCGCCGCCGCCGTCACTGCAGACGCGTGGGAGCACAAGTATTCGCGCAGCCTTGCCGCCTATCCGGTGGCGTCGCTGCGGGAAGGAAAGTACTGGGTGCCGGTGGGCCGCGCCGACAACGTCTACGGCGACCGCAACCTCGTCTGCTCGTGCCCACCAGTGGAAAGTTACGCCGAAGCATCCGACGCTGCCCAACCCGACGTTTTGGTCACTAACGAAGGTTAGGCG
>JBBQBW010000173.1:0-6113 GCA_038318025.1 Burkholderiales bacterium
CATCGAGGAGCTGAAACACGTGCGGGAGACGTGCGACGAGATCTCCCGCTCCAACGCTCGCCTCAAGCGAAGCCTGGAGCGGGCGGCGGCGGTGCAGGCGCGGGAGTAATTGCGTCCCTGCTGTAGCCTTGGCCCATGGTCAAGCTGGATCGGACGCGATCGAGATGAGCCCAACCGCGTAGGTACGCGACCGAACAGACGCGCGCGGCCAGCTGCCCTACCCTGCAGGCTCGCAACTCCCAACAAGGTTCCATCCATGGCCGGCAGGTACGTTCTACACTCCACAAGCGCGGCGGGATTCCAATGGGAGCTGGAAACTGCCGGCGGCGAGGTGATCCTCTCGAGCCCGCCGCACGCCAGCAAGGCGAGCGCCGAGAAGGCCATCTACACCTGCCGCACCAACTCGGGCGCCGAAGCGCGCTACGAGCGCCACACGTCGCAGGATTCTCAGGCCTACTTCGTGCTGACCAACGGAAATGGCGAGACCGTCGGGACCAGCCGGATGTACGGCTCCGTTGCCGAGCGCAACGACGGCATCGCGATGTGCAAGGAAAACGGGCTTTCCGCCAGCACGCACGGCGAAAGCTCGAAGTAGGTCAGGCCGCCGCCCGCGAGGGCGGAATCGACAACGCTTCCGATATCATTTCCTCGATGAGCCCCTGGAAAGCCGCACGCCCGGGTGACCCGGTCGCCGCCATCGACACCCCCGCGCTGGTGCTGGACCTGGACGCGTTCGAACGCAACCTCGAGCGCATGGCGGCGGCGCTGCGCGGGACCCAGGTGCGCCTGCGGGCCCATGCCAAGGCGCACAAGTGCCCGGAGATCGCGCTGCGCCAGGTGGCCTTGGGCGCCGTGGGCATCTGCTGCCAGAAGGTCAGCGAGGCCGCGGTGTTCGTGGAGGCCGGCATCCGCGACGTCCTGGTGACCAACGAGGTGATCGGCGAAGTGAAGCTTCGCCATCTCGCATCGCTCGCACGCAAAGCACGCATCGGCGTCCTGGTCGACCACCCCCGGGCCGTCGACGCCCTGGCCATCGCGGCCCGCGTGGAGGGCGCGCAGATCGATGTCTACGTGGAGGTGGATGTCGGCGCCAACCGTTGCGGCGTGGCGCCGGGAGCCGATGCGGCAAACCTCGCGCGCCACGTCGCCGCCAGCCCGCCGCTGCGCTTCGCGGGCCTGCACTGCTACCACGGCACGGCGCAGCACCTGCGCGCGCCCGAGGAGCGCGCCGCCGCCATCGCGAGCGCCGCCCAGGCCGCACGCGCGACCCGGGAGGACATCGAAGCCACGGGCCTGCCGGTGAGGATCGTGACCGGCGCCGGCACCGCCAGCTTCGTGCACGAACGCGACTCGGGTGTGTTCAACGAAGTCCAGGCCGGCTCCTACGCTTTCATGGACCGCGATTACGCCGACAATCGCTACGGAGCGCTCGACGTGGTGTTCGAGCACGCGCTCTTCGTGCGCGCGACGGTGATGAGCCGCCCCACGCCCACGCGAGCGGTGGTCGACGCGGGCCTCAAGGCTTCGAGCGTCGACTCGGGAATGCCGCGGGTGTGGCAGCGCGACGATCTGCGCTACGTGAAGGCCTCCGACGAGCACGGTGTGATCGAGACCAACAGCGCCGCGGCCCTCTCGCTCGGGGACACATTGATGCTCATCCCCGGTCATTGCGATCCCACCTTCAACCTCTATGACGAGGTGGTGTGCATCCGCGGCGACCGGGTCGAGGCGGTGTGGCCGATCGCCGCGCGCGGCGCGCTGCTCTAGGGACCAACGACCTCAGGGATTGAGCGCCAGCTTCCCGCCCCTGAACCGGCCCCGCATCTCCCGGCCATTCACGCTGAGGACCACGTCCTCGCCCTTCACCGTGCCGTTCACGGGGACCGCCTTGCCCTTCGCGCGCAACGTGCCCGTGACTTTCTGGAACGCCTGCTCCAGGGTGAGCTCCCCCTGGGCGGTCTTGTGCGTGCCCGCGACCTTCGCCGGAACGATCCACAGCCGCGCGGTGCAGTAGCCGTCGCAGCCCTGGCTCGAATCGAGGATCACGGTCTCGTCCGCGCCCCACTCGGCCATGTCGAAGCTGTTGGAGACGACGCGCGTGCCGGGCTTCAGCTGCAGGATCTGCGGCCGCAGCCTCAGGTTCAGATCGGGTAGCAGGAACATGGTGATCACCGTGGCCTTCGAGAAATCGGTCTCGAAGATGTCCGCCTTCACGAACTTCGCGCGCTCCGGGACGCCAGCCTGGGCCGCGTTGCGCTTCGAGAGCTCCACCATGTCGGGGTCGTACTCGATGCCGAGGGCGTTGATGCCGCGCCTGGCCGCCTCGATCACGAGCCGCCCGTCGCCGGAACCCAGGTCCATCACGAAGTCCGCGGGGGTGGCCTTCGCCATGTCGAGCATCTTCTCCACCAGGGCCGAGGGCGTCGGCACCCAGACCACGTCCTTGCCATGCTGCCCCAGGGAGGGCTCGTAGGTCGGGGCGGCTTTCTGCGCCGTCGCGTCCAGGCCAAGGGCCAGGGACAGGGCGAGGGCAGCGAGGCCGATGCGGCGGGATGGGGTCACTCGAGGGTCTCCGGGGGCGCGATTCGTGACGCCGCCATGATGTCATTTCCGCCCTCGGCGGTCCCCTTGCGGTCCGCTGGCGGAAGGAATATGGTCATCGAACACACCCGGCAACGAGGAGGAATCGACCATGACCAACATTTCGATCCATCCGTCCGTCGACAAGGGGGTTGGACCCCCGGCGGCCGCAAATTTCGGCGGCGGCACGCTGCTCTGCAAGTGCGCCGATCGCAAGGTGGCGGTCTCGATCAAGGGACAGTCCGCCCATAACCACGTCTGCGGCTGCACCAAGTGCTGGAAGCCCGCGGGAGCCCTGTTCTCGATGGTCGCGGCGGTGTCGCGCGACAACCTCGCCGTCACTGCCAACCAGGAAAAACTGAAGGTGGTCGATCCGGCGGCGACGATCAAGCGCCATGCCTGCACCGGCTGCGGCGTCCACATGTACGGCCGCATCGACAACCAGGCCCACCCCCTCTACGGCTTCGACTTCATCCACACCGAGCTCTCGTCGGAGCCGGGCTGGGCGCCTCCCACCTTCGCCGCGTTCGTCTCCTCGATCATCGAGTCGGGCGCCGATCCCGAGCAGATGGGGGCGGTGCGTTCGCAGCTGAACATGCTCGAGCTCGCAACCTACGATTGCCTGTCGCCGCCCCTCATGGATTTCATCGCGAGCCAGGCGGCGAAAGCGGCACGGACGGCCAGGAAGGCGCCGCAGCCAGCCTGAGACCGCTCGCACGGAAGCGAAAAGGGCCACGATTTCGTGGCCCTTTTTGGGGCGTGATTGGCTTTGCCGTCAAGGTTTTCTCCCGTTCCCGCTCCTTCTCGGTGTCCGGTTGAGATGATCCTTCAGCCACTTGTCCTGAAAGTAGTTCGTCATTCGGCGTGCTCCGCAATCATTTTTCGCCGCCAAAGAGAGTCCCCTGCCCAGCAGTCAATGGTGGCGGCGACGGCGGCGGCTCATCCTCCAAGAAGGGGTCGCGCATTTCGCGTGGAGCGGCAATTTCTGCACGGATGCGTAGCACTGGTTCTGCGGCAACGTAATAGCGCCCCCGGGTTTCCCCCTTTGGCGTAATGAAGCCAGCCATTACCAGATTCTTCAAGTCGATTTTTGCGGTCTGAGTTGGCACGTTCACCAGTTTTCGATAGCTGGGATTCGTTACGCGAAGCCCGATGGCCGCATCGACCAACGCGGGAATCACGCGCTCATTCAGCCCGCGCTCTTTCACCGCACCCTCAAGACGATCCCAGGTCTGGATCGCCTCAGCGATGCGCCGCAGGAGAGTCATCGCCTGGTGATAGTGAGCGGTGAGACAGAATTGAATCCACGGCAACGCATCGCGCTCCGGATGCCACGTCCCCTGCCCAAGAGTTCCCAGAACCGAGTAGTAGTCGGACGAATGGCCCCCGATGTATTCCTCGATGCATGAGAACTCGGGCGCAACAATTCCTTCACGCATCAAGACCAGCGATTGAAGCGCCCGAGCCATCCTGCCATTGCCATCCTTGAATGGATGAATCATGGTCAGATTCAAATGCGCCATCGCCGCTCGAACCATCTGCGGACTGTCATCCTCGGAATTGAGGTAATCGACAAGCTCGCTTAACAGTGCGGGAACCATGTCAGCATCCGGCGCTTCGTAAACGACTTTATTCGTGGCCGTGTTCGTGACGTGTACGCCCCCCGGTCTCCATCGCCCAGGAAACGCGGCCAGATCGTGGTCGAGCATCATGTAATGGAGCGACTTCAGGTCGCTGTCGTTGTAGACGTACTTCGCTTCCTTGGTCTTCTGAATAACGAACGTCATTGCCCGCCAGTAGCCCTGCAGGGCCATACGATCAGCCTCGTCTGGCGACTGTGGGGTTTCGCCGTCTACTGCGGCCACGGCATCGTCAAGCGTGACGTTGATGCCCTCGATCGCGTTCGACCCTTGTACCGCTCGCGCGAACGTAGTGCGGGCTAATTGCCCCCTCCAGCGGTTCAACCTGTCGCTGGTAGCCCAGCCCAGATCGCGGCGTAAATTGTTAATCTTTTCAATGACCTGTAGATGCCTGTGGGGGAGCTCCGGTGCCTTGAAGATCATATCGTATATTCTTTGAATAAGATATTAGATGTACTTATTATATTGGTTATCAAATATCTTTTCAATAAGTAAGCGTCAACTTAGCAGAAGACGGCGATCGATTGCCCCCCGCTCCAAACCGCCCCCGGCCCCAGCTCGACCGGCGGCTCGATCGCCGCCGCTTCCACGCAGAGCATTCGCCGGAAGCCATCGGGCGGCATGTCGGCCATCTTCGCGGAGCGCTCGAGGCCCGGATTCCACACCACCGTGTCCGTGAAGCCGCGCTGCTCGATGCGAAGGACCCTCCCCGCGTCCGCGAGCCGCGTCGTCGAAGGCGGCGCGAAGTACACGCGATCGATCGGCTCCGTGACGGTCACGATCTCGCGGGACTCGACGTGGGAGTCGCTCTCGCCGCGGGTCAGGTAACGGACTCCGCGCAATCCCTCGAGGCGCGCTGCGGCGGCGTCGGAGACGCGAAAATAGGTGTGCAGCGCCGCGGTGAAAGTGAATGCGGCCTCCCCGGTGTTCGTGACGCGAAGCTCCAGGTCGAGGCGCGGGCCGCCGATCGTCGCGAGGAGCTCGAGGCGGAAGGCGCCGGGCCAGAGCGCCAGCGTCCCGCGCGAGCTTTCGAACATGAAGGATGCGCACGTGCCCTCCCCCGATTCGCTGACCCCGGTGAAACTCCACACTTGCGTGCGGGCGAACCCGTGCTGCGTGAGGGACCCGCGATCGGCGAATTGCGGAAAACAGATCGGCACCCCGCCCCGGATCGCCTTCCCCGGTTCGAAGGGGCTGCGCTCGCTCACGTACACGCACTCCCCGCCGCCCGCGGGGACCCACGATACGAGGTGTGCCCCCTGCAACGTCGCGATGGCCGACGATCCGTCGCGGCCGCGCCAGCGCACGGCCGGCAGGCCGTGGAAGTCGAGCGGTTCCGCCGTGGAATCGACGCTCATCGCGGCACTTCGAGGAGAGCGAACCGCGGCTGCCTGCGCCCCTCGTGCTCGATCTCCTCGAAGAACATCGCGTACGGCCGCACCCAGAGGCCGGTCTGGTTGTAGAGCGGACGATAGACGACCAGCACCTCGAGCGTCTCGCTGTGCCGCGCCACGCCGACCACCTCGTACTCGCCTCCTTTGTAATGGCGATAGCGGCCAAGCGGAGCCGGGGGAAGCGGTGGAAGGTCAGCCATGGTTCGTCGCGGCAAGAGGTCGGGGCCCCTTAGAGTACCGCGAAATCAGTCATTGACAAAAAAAGAATGAACGTTCATTCTTGCCGATCACACCCGCAGATCCCCGTTCCCAATACCTGAGATTTCAATGACTTCCATTCGATCCGCCGCCCTGGTGGCCTCACTTTCCTTCCTCGCCGCCTGCTCCAAGGCGCCGCAAACCCCGGTCGCACCGCCGCCTCCTGAAGTGGGCGTGGTGACGCTCGAAGCGAAGACGGTGACCCTCACCCGGGAGCTCCCCGGACGAACCAGCCCGTTTG
>JBBQBW010000174.1:0-6098 GCA_038318025.1 Burkholderiales bacterium
GCACCGCCTCGAAGGAGCCGGTGAAGAACGTCGACCTGTGGAAGCGGCTGGACGAGGCGGTCGTTCCCCACGACATCAAGTGGGTGTGGGTGCGCGGGCATGCGGGGCACGTGGGCAACGAGCGGGCGGACCAGCTCGCCAACAGGGGCGTTGAGTCAATCGCATAGATATCCCCCTCTGCCTTGGGAGAGGGGTGGGGAGAGGGTAGGAATGAGCGCAATCGCCGCATGAGACGAATCGTCCTCGACACCGAGACCACCGGCCTGGAGCCGGAGAACGGCCACCGCATCATCGAGGTGGCGTGCCTGGAGATGTTCGACCGCCGCTCCACCGGGCGCCATTTCCATCGCTTCCTCAACCCGGAGCGTGCCATCGACATCGGCGCGACCCAGGTGCACGGCCTCACCCTGGACGATCTGCTGGACAAGCCGCGCTTCGCCGACGTGGCCGACGAGCTCCTCGAATTCGTCGAGGGTGCGGAGCTCCTGATCCACAACGCCGCCTTCGACGTGGCGTTCCTCAACGCGGAGCTGGCGCGCATCGGCAAGCCCACCCTCGAGAACGTGTGCAGCGTCGCCTGCACGCTCGCGATGGCGCGCGAGATGCACCCGGGCAAGAAGAATTCCCTCGACGCGCTGTGCGAGCGTTATGCCGTGGACCACTCGGGGCGCACGCTGCACGGGGCGCTCCTGGACGCGCAGCTGCTGGCCGACGTCTGGCTCGCGATGACGCGCGGCCAGGAGACGCTCGACATCACCATGGCCGCGGCCGTGGCAAGCGTGCTCACCCCGGCCGAGGCGCTGGCGGCCGCCGCCCGCGTGATCGTGGCGCGGGCAAGCGACGAGGAGCGCGCCGAGCACCGCGCGATGTGCGAGCGCATCGCGAACGACAGCAAGGGCAAGTGCCTGTGGCTGGAGCTGGAGGCGGTTGCCGCCTGATGCCATGAGCCACGCAGACAAACCCGCCGCTACGAAGATGCTGTCGGCGCGCCTGGTGGGACTGGGCGCGATCCCCATCGCGGTGTTCTGCGCCGTGGCGGTGCTGATGCGCGCCGCCATCGGCATGCAGACCGGGCAGGCCCAGGCGTGGGTGCTCTCGGTGGCGCTCGCCGCCGCGGTGGGAAGCCTCTTCCTGCTCGCTTCCCTCGCCTCCCGTGCCGTGGTGGGGGAGGTGGAAGCGGTGCGCGAGGCGGTGCGCAACGTGGCCGGCGGCGCGCCGCAGCCCGACTTCCCGGAGCTGACACCGCCTCTCGAAGACCTCAAGAACGACGTGCTCGGCCTCGCCTCCGAGTTCCAGGCGCAGCAGAGCCGCACCCAGGAGAGGCTGGACACCGCGCGCCAGCAGATCTTCTTCCTCACCAACCACGACCCCCTCACCGGCCTGCCGAATCGCCGCGCGCTCGAGGAACGGCTCGAGAGCGCCATCGCCACGGCCAAGAGCCAGGGCAGCACCCACGCGCTGCTCTACATCGACCTCGACTTCTTCCACCGCATCAACGACTCCTTCGGCCACCTGGCGGGCGACGAGCTGTTGCGGCGAATCGTGCCGGTGCTGCAGTCGAGCCTGCGCGAGGGGGAGACGCTGGCCCGCATCGGCGGCGACGAGTTCGCGGTGCTGCTGGAGAACTGCAGCGCGGAGTTCGCGCATGCCGCCGCCATCCAGCTGCGCGATGCCGTCCAGGCGTGGCAGTTCGAGTGGGGCGAGAAGGCCTTCCAGGTCGGCGTCTCGGTAGGGGTGGTCGCGATCACCCGGCTCGCTCCGGGACTTTCGGCGGTGCTGTCCGAGGCCGACACCGCCTGCTTCACCGCCAAGGAGCAGGGCCGCAACCGCGTGTTCGCGTTCCACGACTCCAGCACCTCGCAGTACCTGCGCCAGACCTCGCGCGGGTGGTTGAAGCGCATCAACGACGCGCTCACCGAAGGCGCCTTCACGCTCCTCTACCAGCCGATCATGCCGATCGACGTGACCCAGCCCGCGGGCACGCCGCGGGTGGAGGCGCTGCTGCGCATGAGCGAGACCGGCGGGGAGCTGATCCTGCCGATGAACTTCATTCCGGTGGCGGAGCGCTACGACCTCATGCGCACCATCGACCGATGGGTGGTGGACCGCGCGTTTGCCGACTATCGGCGCCTGTCGAAGACGCGCGACCACCCCACGCCGGCGGAGTTTTCCCTCAACCTCTCCGGGCACACCCTCTCCAGCCCCGACTTCGCCGAGTACATGCAGGAGAAATTCGCCCAGTATGGAATTCCGCCCCACTGCCTGTTCCTGGAGATCACCGAGACCGCCGCCATCGCCAACGTGGAGCGGGCGCGGGGGCTCATCGAATCGCTGCGCTCGCTGGGCGTGCGCTTCCTGCTGGACGATTTCGGCAGCGGGCTCTCGTCGTTCAACTACCTCAAGCATTTCCCGGTCGACGGCATCAAGATCGACGGGCTCTTCGTGAAGGGCGTCGCCAAGAACTACCTCGACTACGCCCTGGTGGAATCAATCCACAAGATCGGGGTAAGCCTCGGGCTGCAGACCATCGCCGAGTACGTGGAGAACGAGGACATCGCCAAGAAGCTGATCCAGATCGGGATCACCACCGGGCAGGGTTTCTGGCTGTCCCCGCCCAAGCCGTGGGAAAGCCTGTTCGAGCAGGGGTGACCTGTTATAATTTCGCAGTTTTCAAGCACCCCGCCACAATAAAAAGCCACCCCATGTCACTCCTGCGAATCGTCGTAGCCGCCGTCGCCGCCTCGGCCATGTTCTCCGCGCACGCCGCGGGAGACGCCTCCGCCGGCAAGAACAAGGTTTATCAGTGCCAGGGCTGCCATGGCATCCCGGGCTGGAAGACCGCCTTCCCCGAGGTCTATTCGGTGCCGAAGCTGGGCGGGCAGCGCGCCGAGTACATCGTCGCCGCGTTGAAGGCCTACAAGAGCGGCGAGCGCGATTTCGCCACCATGCGCGCCATGGTCGCCGACCTCACCGACCAGGACATGGCGGACATCGCCGCCTATTACGCCTCTGCCCGGGGCGCTACCACCGCCGCGCCGGCCCCGGCCGTGCCGAAGAAGTGATCGCCCCCATGAACCGCACCCGCGTCCTCGCCGCTTCCATCTTCCTCGCGCTGTCCGTGCCTGTTGCCGCCGCATCCGGCGATGCCGAGGCCGGCCGCAAGAAGTCCGTCCCCTGCCAGGCCTGCCACGGCCCCACCGGCATCAGCGTGAGCCCGGAATTCCCGATCCTCGCCGGCCAGAGCGCCGACTACCTCGCGGTGGCGCTGCTGCACTACAAAAACGGCAAGCGCAAGAACGCCATCATGCAGAGCCAGGTCACCAACCTCACGCCCCGGGACATGGCGGACCTCGCGGCGTTCTACGCCAAGCAGCGCGGCCTCGCCGATAACAAGTACTGACCTTTCGCGCCTCCACGGGAAGCCCGGCCCCGGCCGGGCTTTTTCGTTTCCGCCATGCCTCGACCCCGCGATAACGCGCCGCGCGCCCTCGGCCTCGATTTCGGCACGACCAACACGGTGGTGGCGTGGGCGCGCGCGAACCGAGCGGCCGAGCCCGTGGCGTTTCGCCTCCGCTTTGCCTGGGCGGCACCCAAATCGGTGGCGATGGCCCGCCTAACTACCCCATGGCACGCGCCATTGTCGGCGGCCTGCTGTTCTCCGCTGTCGTCACGCTGCTGGTGCTGCCGACGATCTATGCCTTGATCGATGATCTGCGCCTGTGGGTGGCGCGGGTACTCTCCAGAGGCGCAGCATGCGAGTCACGCTCTTTGCCTGCTGCGTTGTGATTGAGCGGGGGCGTGTGGCTGGCTCAGCCGGCCGGCCGCGCCTGCAGCGATGCGATGCGTGATGTGGCAGGGTTTGGCCTGCCATAGCGCCGGCTCAGCCAGATTCCAGCGGCGACGGCGCCGAGCAGCGGGGTAAACCAGGCCAGGTTTTGCACCAGACCCGGATCGAGCCCCGGGAACGCGTTGCGCAGGCCGATGCTGAAGAACGCGATATGCGTGGCCACGCCATTGCCGATCATCGCCCCGTAGTGCTCCTTAAGCCACCAGCGCGGATGGGACGCCGAGCGCCGCTGACTCATCACCGCGTCGATGAAACCCACCACGCCGAGCATGCCGAAGACCTGCAGCAGCATCGAGTTGACCTGCACTCCCAGGCCGACAATTCCCAGGCCGGCGACCAGAACAATGCTTGCCATCAACCAGAAGGTGGCATCGAAGTAGCGTTCGCGCTGAGCCTTGTAGCGAACCGCGCGCCAGGCAAACCAGCAGGCGTTGCCCGTGATCAGCAGGAGAAACGTAAGGAACAGGGCAGGGATGGGCTTGCCTAGTCCGATCATCGTCAAGACCAGCGGCACACCGCTGCCCAGCACGCCGATCATTGCCAGCAGGTAGATCTTGCCCACCGCGCGGTGACGCGGCGACCCCTTGCGTAGAAAGGCGGCGGTCCAGAAGGTGGCCAGTGCCACGATTCCGAAGGCGATGTGCAGGTAGACAATGAATCGATAACTTTCCACGGGCTTGCCTCCAGTTGGGTGTGTGGAAAGTGTGGAAGGGGGCGTGGCGCAGATCAGGTGCCGAGCGTCATCGACTTTGGGTGCCGGAAGTCACCAATTTACCCGCAAGGCTTGTTTCTCCAGCGCGCCGCACGCAAGCTTGGCGCATGCGAACCAGCTGGCGAGAGTTGACGCGAGAATATTTTGCCCCTCTTTCCCTTGCGGCCTATGTCGCGTGGGGAGCGGTGTGGCTGACCACTGACGCCGCCATCGCGCGTGAGCCCACGCTGGGCTGGGAGCTGCGAGTCGCGCTCCTCGGTTTTCTGCTGCTGTTTGTTTTTGAACGCCTGTGGAAGGCGCGATTCGGGCCGCGCAGCGTGCTCGTCATCGGCTCCCTGATGGCAGGGCTTGCGCTATGGGTCATCTCGCAAACGCCGTTCGGCGCCTCGCCGATTCTGCTGGTACTGCTGGTTGCGATGATGGCCGCGCACCTGTCGGGACGCGGTCTGCTGCTGTTCATGCTGGCGCTCAACGCCGGGATGGCGTGGATCGTCTTTTCGCGCTGGCCGGGCAGCAGCTCCGGTTTGGCAATCAACCTGCTGGCTCATATCAGCTTCCAGGTGTTTGCCGTGCTGGTAATGCGCTACGCGCGACAGGCTGAAGCCATGAGCGAGGCGCTGCGCGCCGTGAATGCCGATCTGGTGGCGACGCGCTCCCTGCTTGAAGAGAGTGCGCGTGACGCCGAGCGCCTGCGCCTGTCGCGCGAGCTGCACGATGTGGCGGGCCATGCGCTGACCGCACTCAAGCTCAATCTTGGCGCATTGTCGCGCGATGTCCGACAGCCTGATCCAGAGCGCGTGCAGCTTTGCGCCGGACTGGCTGACGCCCTTCTGCAAAATCTGCGCGGCGTGGTGCGACAGATGCGCGAGCACGAGGGAATCGACCTGCGCGTCGCCATCGAACGCCTCGCGGCACCCTTTCCGCATCCACGGGTGCGGCTCGACATCGATACACAGGCGCGGCTGTCGGATATCCATGGTGCCGAAGCGCTGCTTCGCGCGGTGCAGGAGGGGCTGACCAATGCCGCTCGCCATTCCGGCGCCAGCAGCCTGTGGTTGAGCCTGAAGCGCGAGGGAGAGCAAGTGCGACTGACCATGCACGATGACGGGCGCGGAACAGGAAAGTTGCAGGAGGGCAGCGGCCTGAGCGGCATGCGTGAACGCCTGCAGGAGCTGGGCGGTGAGCTGGTCATCGATCAGGGCCCCGCGGGTGGCTTGCGGCTGAGCGCCTGCCTGCCTGCGAGCCGGGCATGAACGCGCTGCGACTGGCACTGGCGGACGATCAGGCCCTGGTGCGCTCCGGCCTGCGTGCGCTGCTGGAAGGGCTGCCGGGTTTGAGCGTGACAATCGAGGCTGCCGACGGCGAGGCGCTGCTGCTCGCGCTGTCGGACACCCGCGTCGACGTGATCCTGTCGGACGTGCGCATGCCTGGCACCGATGGCATCGCGATGGTCGAGCGACTGCGTGAAGCGGGCGACGCCACACCGGTCATCCTGCTGACCACCTTCGATGAGAGCGACCTGGCCTTGCGTGCCGTCGC
>JBBQBW010000175.1:0-6091 GCA_038318025.1 Burkholderiales bacterium
AGGGAGAAAAAGATGAATAGCCATTGCACCGACTGGATCCGCCGCGCCGCGTCGATTGCCGCGGTCCTCGCCATCGCGCTGCCCGCCGCGGCGCAATACCCGAGTGGCGGCGACGAGGACGACGAGTACCGCGGGCGCAACGCCGACGTGCGCGACGCCTACCGCCGCGGTTACGAGCGCGGCTTCGAGCGCGGCTATCGCAAGGGAATGGAGGATGGCCCGCGCCGCGCGCCGCCGGTCGTCGTGGCTCCTCCCCCACCCCCGCCGAACCAGCCCACCGGCCCCATCAACGTGACCGGCGCCTACTACGGCTCCTCGGACCGGAACTGCCAGGCAGGACGTTTCATGGCCCGCTCCGCGAACGGCAAGCGCACCTACTCGTTCAAGGTGACCAACGAGATCTGCGGCGACCCGCACCCGGGCGCCCGCAAGACGCTGGAAGTAACCTACACCTGCGGCCACATCCAGAAGGCCGCCTCGGCGCGCGAGCACCAGACCATCTTCCTCGACTGCTCCTACTAGGGAAGCTCGGCGGAGCCACCCCGCATAATGGGGACATGACCTTCACCGGAAAGACCGCCGTCGTCACCGGCGCGGCGGGCACCATGGGCCTCGCGGCCGCGCGCATGCTCTTAGAGGAGGGCGCCGCGGTGGCGCTGGTGGACCTGGACGCGATGCGCCTGGACAGCCTCACCCGCTTCCTGCGCGGCAACACCCTCGCCGTGTCCTGCGACGTGAGCGACCCCAACGCCGTGCGCCAGGCGTTCCAGAACGTCGAGACGTCGCTGGGTCCGGTGGACATCCTGGTGAATGCGGCGTCGCAATCCTCGGGGGACAAGTCCGACGCCACCAGCGATCCGGATTGGCGCCGCGTCCTGGCGGTCAACGTCGACGGCGCCTTCTTCTGGTCACGCGCCGTGCTGCCGGGGATGAAGAAGCGCGGCTGGGGCCGCATCGTGAACGTGGGCTCCCTCGCCGCCAAGACCGGCGGGGCCGCCACCGGCATCGCTTACTCCGCCTCGAAGGGCGCCATCGCCTCGCTCACCTTCGCGCTCGCCCGCGAATGCGCGGCGCGCGGCGTCACGGTGAACGCGATCGCGCCGGCCTACGTGAAGACGCCCACCGGTACTGGGCAGCTCAACGAGGCTCAACAACGCCAGTTGCTGGCGCAGATTCCCGTGGGACGGTTTTGCGAGCCGGAGGAGTTTGCACACGCAGTCCGGTTCCTCGCCTCGCCGCTGTCGGGGTTCATCACCGGGGAGGTGCTGGACCTCAATGGCGGCTTGCAGATGGATTGATGGGCTGACCGCTTTTCGCCCGGGCCCAGGCCGGGCAAAGCCTCGAGCTGCGCGATACGAACCTGCAATGGGCGGGATGGGATAGCTAAGTGGCCGGCTCGATCAAGGACCGCGGCCCCTGCCCGGGCGCTAAGTCGCCCCGCCCTACCCCGCCTCACGATCCCCTCCGACACAGCTATAGGACGCTCTGGGATTCCGTGCGCAGCATGCCGAGGCGATGATCACTCCAGGATCCCATCACCCGGAGTGAACGATGAACCTGCCGAAACTCTCCCGCATGCCCACGCTGCCCTCGGCGCAGCAAGGCAAGGTCGGCTACATCCTGCTGTGGGCCCTCGGCGTGCCCATCCCCATCCTGTTCCTCATCTACATGCTGCGCGGCTGCAGCTGAAGGCCCGCACGTAGGAATCCTCCGACGCGCCGAAGAGGCATCTCGGACATTCCCGCTTGCGGCGTCGCTTACAGACCGCCACCTTGCCTCCGACCATCATGTCCCGACATCGGCCACGCGACTTGCGCGCTGGCCTGGACGAAGGATTCGGAGGCGACATGAAGCGAGCCATCCTCGTGGCACTGGGTACCGGGGCACTGATCTCGAGCGTTGCGGTCATCGGCATCGCCATCGCCGGGTATGAAACCCCCACGGGATTGAACCAGGAAGGTTATGCCGCCGCGCTGTCCACGGCGCGCGTCGAGCGCGACGGGCGCCTTGCGGCGTGCGACACGGTCCGCGACGCCGAGGGCGAGACTTGCCGCCTGGTGGCGGAGGCGGCTTCGGCCGCGCGCCATGCCGAGATCGAGGAAGCCTTCCATCGCAACCAGTCGACCGCGCGCGCCGCGCAGCGCGCCCGCATCGACGCCCGCTACCAGGTGCAGCGCGCCGGTTGCCAGTCGCTCGGCGGCTTCAAGCGCGACAAGTGCCTGGTCTCGATCCACGCCGAACGCGGCCGTTCGCTGCTGGAAATGGCGGCTCCCTATGTCGATCGCTACGCGGCCAATTAGCGAACCCATGAACTGGACACTCACGCACCGCCTGCTGCTGCTGGCCTTCGCGGCCCTCATCGCGGGGCTGATGGGGCGCTGAGCGCGCGATCCGTTCCTAGGGAAGCTCTGATCTATTCCCGGGAATCCGCGTTGCGGCAGCCGCCGCCGTGAACACAGCGGCGAGCTAGGGACGGGCGATTTCGGGGAGACCTTAGCGGGCGGCTGCGGACTCCAGCCCGCGGGCGGGGCTGCCCCGGGCGTGTCGGGCGCGCTCGTCCTGCAGGAAGCGCACCAGCTCCGCCTCCTCCAACGCCGGCCGGCAGTAGAACCCCTGGAACTCGTCGCAGCCTTCGGCGCGCAGCAGGTCGAACTGGTGCTGGTGCTCGACGCCCTCGGCCACCACGCTCATCCTCAGGCTGTGCGCCATCGCGATGACCGCGCGCGTGATCGCGACGTCGTCGCTGTTGTGCGGCAGGTTGCGAACGAAGGTGCGGTCCACCTTGAGGCGGTCGATGGGGAAGCGCTTGAGGTAGCCGAGCGAGGAGTGCCCGGTGCCGAAATCGTCGATCGCGAGGCGCACCCCCATCTTGCGCAGCGCCTCCATGATGCCCACCGCGCGCTCCGGATCCTTCATCACCATGCTCTCGGTGATCTCGATCTCGAGCGTGTTGGGCGCCACGCCCGTGGAGCGCAGGATGGCCGCGACCGCGCTCACCAGCTTGGGCTCGTGGAACTGCGAGGCCGAGAGGTTGACCGCCACCGAGAGCGGCATGCCCTGTTCGCTCCAGCGGCGGGCGCGCTCGCACACGCGGCGCAGCGTCCAGTAGCCGATCGGAACGATGAGTCCGACTTCCTCGGCCAGCGGCACGAACTTGTCCGGCAGCAGCAGGCCGAGGGTCGGATGGCGCCAGCGGATCAGCGCCTCCACGCCCGTCACGCGGCCCTGGGCGAACTCGATCTTGGGCTGGTAGAACACCTCGATCTCACCGCGCTCCAGCGCGTGGCGCAGCGCCGCCTCCAGGGACAGGCGCTCCTGGGAGAGATGGTTCAGCTCGGCCGCGTAGAAGCAATGGCGGTTGCGCCCCTGCTCCTTGGCGCGGTACATCGCGATGTCGGCGTTGGACAGGAGCGTGGGCGCGTCCAGGCCATCGGCGGGGTAGGTGCAGATCCCGACGCTCGCCGAGAGCCCCAGCTCCTGGCCGTCCACCATGAAGGTCGGCTCGAAGCCCTGCAGCACCTTGGCGGCGATGTCGGCGAGGTCGCCGGTGTCGCGGAAGTCTTCCACCATCAGCACGAACTCGTCGCCGCCGAGGCGCGCCACCAGGTCGCTCGAGCGCACCGAGGCGAGCAGCCGGCGCGACGCCTCCTGCAGCACGCGGTCGCCGACGCCGTGGCCGAGGGTGTCGTTGATGTTCTTGAACCGGTCCATGTCCATGAAGAAGATCGCGAGGCCGCGCCCGTGGCGCTCGGCCTGGGCGATGGCATGGGCCAGCGTCTCGTTGAACAGGGCCCGGTTCGGCAGCGCCGTCAGCGAATCGTGGGTGGCCATCTTCTGGATCATCGCGAGCGCCGAGGAGAGCTCGTCGTTGGTGCGGCGCAGCCGGCTCCTCAACTCGCTGATGCGCCCGCCCACCGCCGCGAAGCACGGCAGCACGAAGGCGAGCGTGATCCACTGGAAGGCCTCCAGCGGCACGTTCACCTGCTCGGGCTTGAACCACATCAGCAGGTTGATGACCAGCGCATACGAAGCCAGCACCACGCCCGCCGCGGCGAGGAATTCGCGCGTGGTGAACCGGAATACGCCGAAGGCCAGGATCACCAGGCTCAACATCAGCGCGATCGAGCGGTTCTGGTCGAGGTGGTAGATGGCGACCATCAGGACCAGGTTCGCCGCGACGACCTGGAGCCAGGTGAGGCTGGGGTCGCGGAAGCGCTCGTTGAAGTGGCTGCGGAAGAGGCTGTAGATGGCGGCGTTGGTCGCCACCATCAGGCCGGCCACGATCCAGGCCCCGCGCGCCTCGATCAGCCCCAGGACATTGCCGATCCAGAGGAGCGGCAGGCACACGGCATAGGCCGCGGCCGCGAGATGGTAGCGCCGGAGCCGGACCGCCTGCTTGCTGCTGTTTCCGCCCTCGGGGCGAAGTGCGACTGCGGTCAAGGTGACGCCTCTTGGTCTCGGGTTCTGTAGCCCGCAGGAATTATCGCGGCAGGCTCCCGGTTGCCCGAGTGAACTGCGTCACATTTTCCAGGGCGAAGGGTTACGGGTGTAGCCTCCGCGCCGGGCGCAGGAAGTGCCACAGGCCGATGGCGCAGGTGAACACCGCCACCGCCCCGGCCTGGTGGAGGGCGGCCAGCGGCAGCGGCACCTGCAGCAGCAGGGTGGCGATGCCCACGCCGACCTGCAGGGCCACGATCGCAAGGAGCGCGTGGCTCCACGCACGGGCGGCCGGCCCCACGCCCGAGGTGCGCACCTGCCACCATGCTGCTGCCACGAGCCCCGCCACCCCCAGCGCCAGGGTGCGATGGTTGAACTGGACCATCGCCATGTTGAAGGCGAAGTTCTTCCACCACGGCTCGATCAGCAGGATCTCGGGCGGGATCCAGTGCCCGTTCATGAGCGGCCAGGTGTTGTACGCGTATCCCGCCCGGATTCCCGCCACCAGCGCGCCGGTGAGGATCATCACGAACACCACCACCGGCAGCGCCCCGGCCAGTCGCCTCAAGCCCGTCGGGGCGGTGGGCTCGCGCGATGAGTAGAGGAGCTCCAGGGCCACCGCGAGCATCGCCCCGTAGATCAGGATGGCCAGGCCCAGGTGCGCCGCGAGCCGCACCGGGCTCACCATCGGGTCGTGGTCGAGGCCGCTTTTCACCATGTACCAGCCCATCGCCCCCTGCAGGCCCCCCAGGGCGAAGATGCCCGCGAGCTTCCAGGCGAGGCGCCCGCGCACCGCGCCGCGGGCGACGAAATAGAGGAATGGAAGCAGGAACGCGAGCCCGATCACGCGCCCGAGGAGCCGGTGGAAGTACTCCCACCAGAAGATCCCCTTGAAGCCCGCGAGGGTCATGTCGTGGTTGCGCTGCCGGAACTCGGGGCTCGACTGGTACTTGGCGAACTCGTCCAGCCAGGCCGCCTCGGTGAAGGGCGGCAGCGTCCCCGTGACCGGCCGCCATTCGACGATCGAGAGGCCCGACTGGGTGAGGCGCGTCATGCCGCCCACCACCACCATGGCGAAAACCAGCGCGCAACAGGCGAGGAGCCAGTATGCGACGTGGCGTGGAGAGGAAACGGAAGGGGGGGCCATCGGACCCCCCATATTACCGGGCTATCGGCTGCCCTTCGCGGCCGCGAGCTGCTTCGCGGCGAAGTCCCAGTTGAGGAGCTTGTCGATCACCGCCTTCACGAACTCGGGGCGGCGGTTCTCGTAGTCTACGTAGTACGCGTGCTCCCACACGTCGATCGTGAGGATCGGCGTGGCGCCTTTGGTGAGGGGGTTGTCGGCGTTGGAGGTCGACATGATCTCGAGCTTGCCGCCCTTGTCGGCCACCCACGCCCAGCCGCTGCCGAAGGTGTTGATGGCCGCGTTGGCGAAGTCCTCGCCGAACTTGGCCATGCCGCCCAGGTCGCTGTCGATGCGCTGGGCGATCTCGCCCGACGGCTTCGAGGCCGACTGCGGGGGACGCAGGCAATTCCAGAAGAAGGTGTGGTTCCAGGTCTGCGCCGCGTTGTTGAAGATCTTCGGCTCCTTACCGGCCGACTCCGTGATCACTTTCTCCAGCGGCATGTCCGCGAACCGGGTGCCCGCGACCAG
>JBBQBW010000176.1:0-6086 GCA_038318025.1 Burkholderiales bacterium
CGCGGACAGCCCACGGCCCTCGTGCTCGCCTCGGCCGACCCGGCCTTCGCCGCGAGCACGACCGCGGGGCTCAACAGCACACGGCTGCGCATCTATTCGGCTACCGACGTGAAGGGAGTGGAGCTGGGCGGCGCGGTGAAGAACGTGATCGCGATCGCTGCCGGCATCTCCGACGGCCTGGGTCTCGGTCGCAACGCGCGCGCGGCACTCGTCACGCGAGGGCTCGCCGAGATCGTCCGGCTGGGAACGGCGCTCGGCGGACAGGCGGAGACCTTCACCGGGTTGACGGGACTGGGTGACCTGGTCCTCACGTGCACCGGCGACCTGTCCCGCAACCGCGAGGTGGGCAAGCAGCTCGCGGCCGGCCGGGGCCTCGGCGACATCCTCGGCGAGCTGGGGCACGTCGCCGAAGGCGTGCAGTCCGCGGCGGCGGTGCGCTCCATCGCCCGTGACCGCGAGGTCGCGATGCCGATCGTCGAGGCGGTGAGCCGCGTGCTGTTCGACAACGAGAAGCCCGGCGACGCCGTGCGCCAGCTCCTCGCGCGCGACCCGCGGCCGGAGTCGGGCGTCAGTAGCTGACCGTCATCAGCAGCGAGTCGCCGTAGCTGCCGATGTATACGCTCTGCAGTCCCGGCATGCGCCCGTAGATGTTGAACGTGACGTCGACGGTCGACTTGTTCGGGATGCTCACGGCCTGGGTCACCGTATCCACGCCCACCGCCCCGCCCCAGACGTTCTGCCGCAGCACGTCGCGATAGAGGTTGTAGCTCAGCCGGTCGCCTCCCCCGGCCTGGAGCAGCTGCCGGCCAGCGATGGTGCCGCTGGTGGCGCTGGGGCCCAGGGCGAGGGTGATGGCGACGCTCTGCGGGCCGCCGTCGCGCGTGCAGCGCATGACGACCGTTCCGACCGAATCCGCGGGTGCGCTCGAGTCGCCCCGGTAGGTGCCCAGGCCCATGCTCGCGGAACTGGCGCTGCAGGAGGTGACGGCGAGCACCGCCTGCGGCAGCGCGGCAATTAAAACCGCGGCCAGGAGGCGCTCAGGCAGGCGTGCAGGTCTGGACATCGGGGAGTTTCAGATCCGGCTCTTCGGAGGCGGGAATCCGGAGCGTGAAGGTGCAGCGTCGGGGGTCGGCTTCCACAGTTGCAGCATAGTCGCCGGGCGGGAGGTTTTCCACATAGAACTCGCCTCCCCGGCCGGTCGGCACCTCGACGTCACCTTTCGGGGTGGCTACGCGCACCAGCACGTATTCGAGCGGTTTCCATTCCGCGCCCGGCCGGTAACGCATCACGCCCGCAACGCTGCGGCGCAATGGCGCTTCGAAGGTGACCAGCACGCCGCTGCGCGGCCACGGCACGGTTGAAGCGACGCGCCGGTCCAGGGAGCGCTCGATCGGCAGGTCCCGATCGTCGATGGAGATCGAGTTCACGATCGAGGACACGAGGCGCGGCAGGAAGAGCTCCCCATTGCGCCCGGTGCGGCCCATGAGCTGCTCGTTCAAGTAGACGCGCACGCCTTCCATCGGCGGGTTCACGCGCGCGATGGCGAAGCTGTCCTCGACCAGCCGGCTGAATCCGACCCGATCTCCCACCACGGCAATCGAACCGCTCAGCGCCAGCTGGTAGACACCGAAGGATCCCGATTGCGTCCCGGTGGTCTGCGCCACGCTGCCCTGCAGCGAGGCATACGGGGTGTTCCACAGGAGCTCGGGCGTCAAGATACGCCGGCTTCCGTCTGGCGACTGGACCACCTCGCCGTTCACGTTGTAGCCGAAGCCCTCCCCGACCGGCTGGAAGTTGCCGAACTGGAGCTGGGCCGCACGCCGGTCGTTCTCCTCGCGATAGCTGAGTCGGGCGACGTGCTCCCGATCCGCGTACTGCAGCGAGAGCAGCGCTTCGCGCAGCGGCAGCGGGCCGGTGCTGCGCCGCCAGATCGCCTGCAGTTGCCAGTTGCGGCTGAACGCGTACGAATATCCGAGCGAGGCGCTGCGCACCGGCGGCTCATCGCGCTTGCGGCGATCTCCGAGGGACGCCGTGAAGGTCCCGTAGCCTTGCGAGGTCCAGCTGACCGAGGCGCCGAGGTCGCGCAGCGGCGGCGGCTCGCCGCCCACCGGAACGGTGATGGGCGCGAAGTCGCGGCTCGCATAGCGGGCGAAGGCACCGGCCGACCACGCACCGGCGAGGAAGCTGTAGCCCAGGGCGCCCGAGCCGCCCGAGCGAGCGCGCACGCGATCGCGGCTCGCCAGCACCGCGAGCGAGAGGACCCCGAGGCGATCGGTGCGCAGCGTGAGCGACGGGCCCACGTTGGCCACCTCGCGCGTGGCCTGCACCTGGGCACCCGCGGTCACCACGTTGTTAAGACCGGCGCGATGGAACGCGGCGATGGCGAGGTCGCCGTAGCTGCCGCGCGCGCTGCTCAGGTCGCGGCGCACCACGCCCACGCCATAGTTGTAGTCGTGCACGCCCGCGGCGAGGCCGCGGTCGGCGAAATAGAACGGGAACGACGTCTCGCGCTCGCGCCCGAAGGCGTCGCGCACGACGATGCGCACGTCGCGGCGGCCGGCGAGGTACGTGATGTTGGAGATGTCCACCGGCCCCGGTCCCACCGCCTGGCGCAGGATTCGGTTGTCGCCGATATACACGGAGATCGTCGAGGGGACGTCGATCATTTCCTGCACGCCGGCCCCGGGCTGGCGCACGGTGTAGGGATCGAGATCCAGCGCGCGCGCGAAGGAAATCCCGCCGAGGACGAGCCCCCCCGTGGCCTCGTTCAGGCCGGTGTTGAAGTCGCCGAACGTGAGGCGCGTGAGCTTGAGCGGGTCTTCGCGTGCGAGGAACGTGAGCCCGCGGCCGGTGGTCGCCTCCGACCCCGCGACCGACTGGAAGAGGGCGGTTCGCAGCAGCCACTCGCGCCGTCGCACCGCCGCCTCGAGCGACGCGGACACGATCTCCGAGCCCGGCCCCGAAGTCGGGCCGCTAGCGCCCACCTGGTAGTTGATCACCGCGCTCATGTTTTCGAGCGCCGTGGGGAGCGGCCGGTCGCTCGCGAGGTAACGCACCGCCTGGCGGGGGAAGGACGTGGGCGGCAGGCGGATGTGGAGGACGAGGCGCTGCTCGTCGAACCGGACCTGCGCCCCGGCAAGAGTGCGCAGGAGCACATGGGGCTCGCCCTCCACCATGCGAGCCGGTTGGTCCGCGAGTCCCGGCAGCCATTCCACCAGCAACGCACGCGGCACCAGGAAGTCGTCCTGCCCGACTAGAAAGATGGCGTGCTCGCCCTTGTCCAGCTCGTTCAGCCGGATCGTGGCGATGAGGGGCACGCGGCTTTCGGGAGCGCTCGGCGCGCCCGCGGCGAGCTCCAACGCGATGCGCAGCGGCGGATTGGCGCCGGCGGCGGTCGAAGCGACAAGACAGGCGGCGGCTACCGCTGCTCCCAGCAAGCGCGGTTTCAGGGCCTCTGGCAAAGCAGAGGGGAAGCTTCCAGGGTGTGGCGAACCTGCACCACACCCTCGGTCTGTGCTTCGACCTCGATCGGCCCACCGATCGGGCACTTCGCAGCGTCTGCATGGACCTCGAACTCGCGCGTGGCGCCCGCAAGCACGTACCAGCCCTGGCTCTCGCCGACCTGTTCGGCGCCGCGGCGCAGGCGCAGCGTCTCGAGCTTCACACTCTGAGTGCCGTCGTTGCGCACGCGTACGACCGCCTTTCCCGCTCTGGGCACGACCGACTCCACCACCAGTTTCTTCTGGGCTGTCACGGGCGCGAGGAAGACCGGGAGCGCGAAGCGCAGCGCGATCCTGAGCTGTGCCCCGGCGGCCGGATCGGCGGGCGGCGGCAGCTCTTCGATGAAGAGGCGGTAGGTCTTCTCGCGCGCACCCGGCGCGGTGGCCGGCTTGGTGCCGATGCGCAGGATCCGCTTCTCGTTGGGATTCACGGTGAAGAGGGGCGGGAAAAAAATCAGGTCCTGGCTATCGGCGTACTGGTCCTGGCCGGCCGCATCCTGGGTCCATTCCACCAGCTTCATCTGGAAACTCAGCTTGCGTTCATCGTCGTTGGTCACCTCCACCACCGCCGTGCGGGTGGACCGGTTGAAATCGACACGGATGGGCGACACCCCGAAGCTGCCGGCGAGCGCGTGGCTCGTCACCAGAGATGCGAGGAGGATGGCGAGGCGTGGAGCGGAGTGGCGCATTGTTCTCGAGCGAACGATGCACAAGTCTATCAGGGCGATAGGGTGAGGACGACCGTGTCCGCGAAGTTGCCGGCGATGGCGTTCTGGAACTGTGCGGGCGTGGTGGTGCCGGTGATCACGACGTTGGTGTCCACGCCTTTCGGGATGGTCCCGGAGATCGGCGTGTTCAGCGTGTAGGGCAGGAACTCCACCGCGTTCACGGTGTGGCGCATCCGTGGAAGGGCCGGACCCGTGCTGTAGAGACCGTTACCCGCCGTGAGGATGAAGGTCGCGGGATCGGCGCTACCCTGGCAACGCACGACCATGGTGACGCTGCCCGTCTTGTTGCTGACCGAAGAGGGGTCGATCGAGCCGAAATC
This sequence comes from Burkholderiales bacterium, assembly GCA_038318025.1. Classification (GTDB taxonomy): domain Bacteria; phylum Pseudomonadota; class Gammaproteobacteria; order Burkholderiales; family Usitatibacteraceae; genus Usitatibacter. The sequence continues at coordinate 4,549 of JBBQBW010000176.1, forward strand.
CAGCAGCGTGCCGGAACCCGGACGGAACTTGCAATTGCTCGCGGAGAGCACGACCGCCGAGACGGAGAGCGTGCCGCTCGCCGCGATCGATGCCAGGGGTGCAGCGAGAACCGCGCACGCTCCAGCCATCCATCCAATCCGTGCCCACGACCGCATGATGTTCCCTCGACGTTGGAAAAAGGGGCCTTGCCGGAGGCAAGGCCCATTCCCTCGGAGTGTTCGGCTACGGCGTCAGGGTGATGACGACGGTATCCGAGTACGCACCCGCGGCGGCGTTCTGGAAGTTCGCCTGGGTGACCGTGCCCGCCATCGTCAGCGTCTGCGCCGCCGGGCCGAAGCCGTTGCCGGCGCCGGTGTTGGTGAGGACGAGCCCGTAGGCCATCACGTCCGTGAGCGTGGCGTGCTTCACGGCGAGCGAGGTGCCGGTGTAGTTGAGGCCGTTGTTGTTCACGAAGGTCGGCAGCTGGCCCTTGGTGCACTTATAGCCGAGGGTGGTCGAACCCGTGGCCGAAGTGGCGATCGAGGGATCGATGTTGCCGGCGCTGTTGGCCAGCGTGAGGGTGGCCGTGGCCGCCTGGAACTTGCAGATCCCCGTCACGTTGGCGTTCACGGTGAGGGTCGCCGTATCGGCGGCATTCGCGCTGATCGCGAAGCCGGCGAGGAGGGCGGCGGTGAGGATTCTGGCTTTCATTTTTACTACTCCTATGGAGGGTCCGAGGGTTTGTTCGAGATCGCGCTTGCTGCTTCGGTCTCTGCCGCTTTTGCCCGGGGGGTTGTTCCCGAACAGTTGCGCCAGTGTCTCCCCGGCGTCCGTTTGGGGCTGTGGCTTTTTTCACATTTCGTTGACAATTATCGTTGGCGTTGAAACAAACCCTTGAAAATTCAATTGCATCCGTAAGGTTCGGGGCTGGATTGCAGCAGGGATCTTTGACGGCCAACTTATTGATTCAAATGAATTTATTCTGCCGCCAAGCCTCGTAGACCACGACGGCTACGGCATTCGAGAGATTCAGGCTCCGATTTCCGGTCCGCATGGGGATACGCAGGCGATGCCCGGGGGCAAAGCGCTCGAGGAACTGGGCGTCCAGCCCGGCCGTTTCCGGCCCGAAGACGAATGCATCATCCCTCTCGAAGACGACCTCGGCGTGCGGGCGGCTGGCATGGGTGGTGAGTGCGAACCGCCGCGGCCCCAGCACCCGGGAGCACGCCTCCCAGTCGCGGTGAACGGTGACGCAGGTGAGCTCGTGATAGTCCAACCCGGCCCTTTTCAGCTGTTTATCGTCCATGGAAAAGCCAAGCGGTTCAACGAGATGCAGCCTGCACCCAGTGTTGGCGCAGAGGCGGATCACGTTGCCGGTGTTGGGCGGGATCTCGGGCTGGAAGAGGACCACGTCGAACACGGCTAGGTCCCCGGGTCCGGCGTGCGCGCCACGGCCCAGACACTGATGTGCGCGGCACCTGCGGCACGAAGCACTCGCGCCATCGCCTCCGCCGTGGCGCCGGTGGTCATCACGTCGTCGACGATCGCCACGTGCCGG
>JBBQBW010000177.1:0-6073 GCA_038318025.1 Burkholderiales bacterium
GCCCACGGCGCCGTCGCCGGTGACGATGTTGACCACCCCCGCGGGAAAGCCCGCCTTCGCGAACAGCTCGGCGATCACCAACGACGAGACTGGCGTGATCTCCGAAGGCTTCACCACCATGGTGTTGCCGGCGGCGAGCGCGGGGCAGAGCTTCCACATCAGCAGCGAAAGGGGGCTATTCCACGGCGTCACCGCCGCCACTACGCCGATCGGTTCGCGCAGCGTGTAGTTCACCATGTCGGGAACGCTCAACGGCACGGTGTGGCCGTGGATCTGCTCGGCGGCGCCCGCGAAGTAGTAGCAATGCGCAGCCAGGCCTTTGGTCTGCCCCCGCACTTCACGCATCACCTTGCCGTTCTCGAGAACCTGGACGTTGGCGAGCTCGTCGGAGGCTTCCTCGAGCAGCAGGCCCAGCTTGCGCAGGCACCTGGCGCGGAAGGCGGGGGTGGACTTCGCCCAGTCGCCCGCCTCGAAGGCGCGGCGGGCGGCGGTAACGGCGCGGTCGACATCCGCCACCGTGGCTGCGGGCACCTTTGCCCAAGCCCGACCGGTGAAGGGATCAATGCTGTCGAAGGTGCGGCCGTCGGAGGCATCGACCCACTGCCCGTCCACCAGCATGCGGTAGGTGCGGACCTCGCGGTCGCGCGGGTGGGGCGCGGGCTTCACCGCGCCGGTGGCGATCGTGTCAGTCGACAAGGGGAATGTTCGCCTTCTTCACGAAGTCGGCCCAGTACTGCTTCTGGCCGATGAGGTAGGTGCGGAACTGCTCGGGCGAGGGGCTCGCCACCGGCTCCAGGCCGATGTCGCGCAGCTTCGCGGCGTACGCCGGCTCCTGCGCGATCTGCTTGAGTTCCTCGTGGATGCGCGCCACGATCTCCTTCGGCGTGCCCTTGGGGGCTGCGATGCCGAGCCACGCGGTGGTCTCGAAGCCGGGGATGGTTTCGCCCATGGTGGGCACGTCGGGGATCTGGCTGGTGCGCTGCGGCGTGGTGACGGCCAGCGCCCGCAGCTTGCCGCCGCGGATGTTGCCGAGCGGCGAGGGGAGCGAGTCGATGAAGAACACGATGTTGCCGCCCATCACGTCGGCGATGGCCTGCGCGGCACCCTTGTAGGGGATGTGCAGCAGTTTCGTGCCCGTCTGCATCGCGAACAGCTCGCTGATGAGGTAGGGCGCGCTGCCGAGGCCGAAGGAGCCGTAGGAGATCTTGCCCGGGTCTTTCTTCGCCGCCGCGGCCACGTCGGCCACCGTCTTGTACGGGCTGTCGGCGGAAACCACCATCGCGTAGGGGAAGGTGACGATCTGCGAGATGACGCTGAAGTCGTCGATGGGGTCGAACGGGAATTTCTTGGTGAGGTTGGGCGAGACGGTGTGCACGGTGGTGGACATCACCAGCAGCGTGTAGCCATCCGGGGCGGCCTGCACCACTTGTTGCGAGCCGATCTGCCCGGTGGCGCCGGGCTTGTTCTCCACCACCACCGGTTGCCCCAAGCGCGCGGAGAGGCGCTCGCCAACGGTTCGCGCCACGAGGTCCACGGTGCCCGCGGCGGTCCACGGCACGATCAGCTTGATCGGCTTGTTGGGGTAACCCTGGGCGGAAGCGCTGGTTGCGGAAGCCAGGGCGAACGCCGCCAGGCAGGTGGTGATCCAGTCACGTCTGGTGAATCTCATGCGTTAAGTCTCCGGTGGTGGGTTTGGATTATGCCGCCTCGAAGCCGTAGTGTCGCTTCGCGTGCTCGGGGGAGATGAGGCCATTCTTCACGTCGCGCGCGACGGCCGCGCGGTCGCGCTGCAGGGGATCGCCATAACCGCCGCCGCCGGGGATGTGGCTCTCGATGCGGTCGCCGGCGCGCACGATCACCTGGCGCCCCGCGTCGTCGCTTTTTCCCCGGATGGCGAGGTAGCCGTTGGGGGCGGCACCCCCGCCGAGGATGCCTTCGGGAGGATGGATGAAGCGCCCCCCGCGAAAGCTCGCGAGCACCTCGCCCACGGGGCCGTGCTCGCCCTCGAGCATGCGCAGCACGTACTTCTGGCCGAAGCCGCCGCGGAATTTGCCCGGGCCCGCCGAGTCCTGCCACAGCGAGCGCTCCTCGACGATCATCGGCACCTCGCTCTCGATCACCTCGGCGGGCGTATTGCCCACGTTGTAGGGGAAGGCGAGGCAGGAGACGCCGTCGCGCGTGGCGCGTGCGCCCAGGCCACCGGAGGAGACGTTGAAGGGCGCGAAGTTGGCGCCGTCGCGGCGCTTGCCGAACATGTACTGGCCCCACATGGGCGTGGCACCCGCTCCGGCGCAGATGCGCTCGGGTGCCGCCGGGGCGATCGCCTGGTAGACGAGGTCGGGCAGGAAGTTGCCGATGGCGGTGCGGCCGAACACCGGCGCCGGGAAGGTGCAGTTGAGGACGCTGCCCTCGGGTGCGATGACCTTGATGGGGCGCAGCGTCCCCTCGTTCACAGCCACCGGGAGGTCGAGCATGCAGAGCACGCCGAACACCGTGTACGCGCTGGTGTAGGTGAGGGTGCAGTTGATGGCGGGCTTCACCTGGGGCGAGGTGCCGCTGAAGTCCACGGTGATCTCGTCTCCGGCGATGGTGACCGCGGTGTGGATGGTGAGCGTCTCGCCGCCCACGATGTCCACCTTGGCCTCGTGGCGCCAGGTGCCGCGGGGGAGCTTGCGGATCTCGGCGCGCGTCACTTCCTCGCTGCGGGCCACGATCTCATTGGCGAGGCCCTGCACATCTTCCCAGCCCATTTCGGCGCAGATCTCGCGCATGCGCTCGGCGCCCACGTGGCAGGCGGAAACCTGCGCTCCGATGTCGCCCAGCACCGTTTCGTGGGAGCGGACGTTGCCGGCGATGAAGGCCTGGACGTCCTCGTTGAGAACCCCCGCGCGGTAGTACTTGAGCATCGGGATGCGTAGCCCCTCCTCGTAGTTGTCGCGGCTCTCGGTGGTCGCGCGCCGCCCGCCGATGTCGACGTGGTGGCAACAGGTCATCACGTAGCCCACGCGATTCCCGTTGAAGAAGATCGGCAGCATGATCGAGACGTCGTTGTGGTGGCCGCTGCCGGCCCACGGATCGTTGCCGATGATGACGTCGCCGTCCACCAGGGTCTCAGGCGGGATCGCGGCGAGGAAGGCGCGCAGCATGGCGCCCAGCGGGCCGCAGAGTCCCGGCGTGCTGTCGGGTGTCTGCGCGAGCAGCCGCGCCTCGTTGTCGAACACCGCGCAGCCGTAGTCGCCGATGTCGCGCACCACGGTCGAGAACGAGGTGCGCCGCAGCGTCGAGCCCAGCTCGCCCACGATCGATACGAGCCGCCGCCACAGCATTTCCAGCGTGATGGGGTCGATCCCCGCGTGGTTCATCTTCATGCCGTCACCTCCAAACCCTTAGGGGACAGACCACCAGTGTCAGCATTCGCAACTGGTGGTCTGTCCCCCAAGGTTTTTGCCAGCTTCACGATCAGGCTGCCGTGGGCGTCGAGGTGCGCACGGGCGCCCGACGGAATCACGGTCGTGGACTCGTTTTCCTCGACGATGCAGGGGCCCGGCACCTCGGTGTCGCGGCCCATGGCAGCGCGGCGGTGCACGGTGAACTCCTTCCACGCGCGCGTCTTCGGGCAGTAGGCGCGGCGCGTGCCGACCTTGCCGTCGCCGCTCGCCGTGGAGGCGCCCTCGGCCAGCTGCGACACGTGGCGGCTCGCCGCGGCCGAGATGCGGAAATTCATGATCTCCAGCGGCAGGTGCGGATACACGCGGCCGTAGAGCTTGAGGTACACGCGCTCGAAGGCGGCGCGCATCGCCTCGATGGCCGCGGCGCCATCGCCGGAGTAGGGCGCCGATACGTCGTAGCCTTGTCCGAGGTAGCGCATGTCGACGCTGCATTCGAACGCCACTTCCGCCTGGCGCACCGTCTTCGGCAGCCGCGCCGCGCATTCGGCACGCATCTCGGCGTGGATGCCCTCGAGGATCTCCGGGGTCAGGTCGCGGAACAGCATGCGGTGGGAGCGCACGGCGTCGTAGGCCACGGGCGCCACGATCATGCCGAAGGCGGCGGCCACGCCGGCGCGCGGCGGAATCAGCACCGTCTCGATGCCGAGGCGCGCCGCCAGGTCACAGGCGTGCACCGGGCCCGCGCCGCCGAACGCCACCAGCGCGCAGGAGCGCGGGTTCTCACCCTTTTCGCTCGCGTAAGCCTTGGCCGCCGAGGCCATGTTCTCGTTCACGATCGCGTGGATGCCGAAGGCGGCCTCTTCCACGCTGATGCCGAGGGGCTCGGCGAGCGTCCTGGCGATGGCGGCCTTGGCGGCCTCGGTGTCGAGTTGCATGCGCCCGCCGAGGAAGTGCCCGGCGTCGAGGTAGCCCAGCACCAGGTCCGCGTCGGACACCGTGGGTTGCGTGCCGCCCTGGCCGTAGCAGGCCGGGCCGGGCACCGCCGACGAGCTCTCGGGCCCCACCTGCAACGTGCCCACCTGGGTGCGCCGCGCGATGCTGCCCCCGCCCGCGCCGATCTCGATGAGATCCACCACCGAGATCCGCACCGGGATGCCGCTGCCTGGCTTGAAGCGGTGCACGTGCGCCACCTCGAAGTCGTTGGTGCGGATCGCTTTGCCGTTCTCCACCAGCGCCAGCTTCGCCGTGGTCCCGCCCATGTCGAACGCCATCACCTTGTCGAGGTTCGCCAGGCGCGCGAAGTGCGCGGCGCCGAGCGTCCCCGCCGCCGGGCCCGACTCGATGATCTGCACCGGAAACTCGCGGGCGAACGCCACCGAGTTGATGCCGCCCGAGGACATCATCATCAGCAGCTCGCCGCGGAAGCCGCGGTCGCGCACGCGTTCCTCCAGCCGGGTGAGGTAGCGCGAGGCCACGGGCTTGGCGTAGGCGTTGAGCGTGGTGGTGGTGGTGCGCTCGTACTCCTTCATCTCCGGCAGCACGTCGCAGGAGAGCGTCACCGGGATGTGGGGCGCCATCTCGAGCGAGATCTCGCCGATGCGCCGCTCGTGGGCCGGGTTGCGATAGGAGTGCAGCAGGCACACGGCGATCGATTCGCAGCCGGCGTCGAGCAGCTCGCGCAGCGCGGCGCGGGCGCTCGCCTCGTCCAGGGGCGTCAGCACCGCACCGGTGGCATGCATGCGCTCGATGACCTCGAGGCGCAGGTAGCGTGGCACGATCGGCTCGGGAAACTCGATCTGCAGGTCGTAGGCGTCGAAGCGTTTCTCGCGCCCGATCTCGAGCACGTCGCGGAAGCCCCGGGTGGTGACGAGCCCGGTGCGCGCTCCCTTGCGCTCGATCACCGCGTTGATCACGAGCGTCGTGCCGTGGACCATGGCGTCGATCGCGCCCGCCGTGCGCCCCTGGCGCTCGGTCAGCACGCGCACCCCCTCCTCGATCGCCTGGGAGGGGTCTGCCGGCGTGGTGAGGCATTTGTAGACCTCGATCCGCCCGCTATCCTCGTCGACCTCGACGAAATCCGTGAAGGTGCCGCCGATGTCGCTTCCCAGGGTGATCACGTGCCCTCTCCGGACGATTCCCGATGACCCACTGTAGCCCCGGGGGAGGGGTGCCGGAATGTGCCGCAGCTACACGTTGGCTTAAACATCCTGTTTAAGCATAATCGCGTACAAGGAGGCGATGGGATTGGACAAGTTTCGGGCCCTGGAGTACTTCGTGGCGGCCGCCGGCGAGCGCAGCTTCTCGGGCGCGGCGCGGCGCATGGACGTCACCACCCCCGCGGTGTCGCGGTTGGTGACCACCCTCGAGAAAAGCCTCGGGGTGGCGCTCTTCGAGCGCACCGCCCAGGGCCTCACGCTCACCGCCGACGGCGCGGCTTACCTGGAGAAAACCCGGCCCCTGCTGCGCCAGGTCGCCGATGCCGACGAGTCGATTTCGCTCGCGGTGTCCCGCCCGCGCGGGACCCTGGTGTTGGGAGCCCCACCGATCATCTCCCAGCATTGTCTGCTGCCGGCCCTGCCCGCGTTCCACGCGCGTTACCCCGACATCCAGCTCGACATTCGCACCGTCGACCGGCCGAACTCTCCCGAGGCGGAGAGCGTCGAGGTGATGGTGCTCTACGGCTG
>JBBQBW010000178.1:0-6067 GCA_038318025.1 Burkholderiales bacterium
CGGCAGCGGTCGCGATGCGGGTGACCACGTCGCCGGAATGCGCCACGATCGTCTCGGCCCTGGAAAGGTCGGCCTCCGGCAACTTCACGCGCAGCACCTTGTAGCGCGGCGCGTCCTTGGCGCTGCGCAGGTAGAGCCACCCCGCCGCAGTGGCGCTGCCGGCCACCTGCGCCGACTGGTCGAACACCTTGCGCCACCGGGGCTTGCCCGCCATCAGGCTGTCGCGATCGGTCATGTACATCGACACGTTGCGGTCCACGCCATGGGCCACCATCGCGCCCGCGAGCGGCTGGTCGGGAATCAGGAACACGCGCCCGCTGGCGGAGCGCTCGATCGTCACCTCGGGGAAGAGCCCCGAGCCGAACACCGGCGTGTCCTTCGTGTCGCCTAGCTTGCGCAGATAAGCGTGTCGGTCCATGAAGCGCTCGGCGCGCGGGCGCTTCTCGTAGCCCTCGGCAAGGCGGTTGAAGAAGAAGCCGCTGTTGTCGTCGAGCCAGGCCACGTCGCCGCCGCGGATGCGGTCGATCGGCGGCATCATTTCCTTGCCCGTGGCCACCTCGATGACCCGCAGCACGCCGATTTCCGCGCCGCCCGCGGAGATGTTGTACGCCAGGAGCTTGCCGTCGCGCGTGGCGGTGTAGTCGGCGATGGCGTGGGGCTTGCCCGTGGCCTTCGCCTCGGCATCGGGGTCGGCCAGCAGTTTCTCGGCGCCGTCCATGGAGGCGCGGTAGTAGAGCTTGAACTGGTTGTCGCGCGCCTCGCGCTTCATGTAAAAGACGCCGCCGCGCTCGTCGCGGTGCACCTTGTTCGCCACGGCGGGAATCTCGGCATCGATTTCCTCGATACGCTTCAGCAACCGGTCGCGGCCCGGAATCTTCGCCAGGATCGCCGTGGTCGCGTCGGCTTGGGCACGCATCAGCTTCTGCACCGATTCGTCGGCCGTGTTCTCCAGGCAGCGATAGGGATCGACCACCTGCACGCCCCAGTGGGTGTCGGTGACGGGGCACGGGGCCGGGGGCGGGGGGATCTCGACTCCTGCCACGCTGGCGGCCGAGGCGGCGCCGGCGAGCCACAGGGCAGGGGCCAGCGCCAGGCAGGCGCGCCGGAGGAGAAATCTCATGGGGGGTGTCTCCGCGAACGAAGCCGAGACAATGACGGAATGGAGCGCCGCTCGCAAGGTCCAATCGGCCATGCCCGCTGCCGCCTTTCCCCTTCCCCCGCCCATCGAGCCGATGCTCTCCCGCGTGGCGGAGGAAATCCCGCTCGAGGGCGCCTTCCTCTACGAGCCCAAATGGGACGGTTTTCGCGCCATCGTCTTCCGTGGCGAGGCCGACCTCTACATCCAGAGCCGCGACTCGAAACCCCTCGGCCGCTATTTCCCGGAGCTCCACGCCTCACTGCTGGAGCGCCTTCCGCCGGGCTGCGTCGTGGATGGCGAGATCGTCATCGCTACCCCCAGGGGGCTCGATTTCGATGCACTGCAGAACCGCCTGCACCCCGCCGCCTCCCGCATCGCCAAGCTGGCCCTCGCCACACCCGCCGCATTTGTGGCCTTCGACCTCCTGGCCGCCGGCGGCCAGGACCTGCGCGGCTCGCGGCAATCGGAGCGTCGGACCCGACTGGAGAAGCTGCTGCGCCGCGTGAAACCGCCGGTGTTCGTGACGCCCATGACCCGCGACCGCGCCGTGGCCCTCGACTGGCTCGCGCGCTTCGAGGGCGCCGGCCTCGATGGCGTCATCGCCAAGCCCGAGGCGAGCCCCTACCTCCCCGGCAAGCGCGCGATGTGGAAGGTGAAGCACGTGCGCACCGCCGATTGCGTGGTGGGCGGCTTGCGTTGGCACAAAGAGGGCGAAGGCATCGTGGGCTCGCTGCTGCTGGGGCTTTACGACAAGAAGGGCACGCTCCACCACGTGGGCGTCGCCTCGGCCTTCACCATGGACCGGCGCCGCGAGTTGGCGAAAGAATTCGAGCCCCTGCGCCACGACGCGCTTGCGGACCACCCCTGGCGCGACTGGGAAGCGGGGAGCGAATCGAGCCGCATGCCCGGCGCCACCAGCCGCTGGACCGGGGGCAAAGACCTCTCCTGGGAGGCGCTGCGCATCCAGCGGGTGGTGGAGGTTAAGTACGACCACCTTCAGGGGGACCGCTTCCGCCATGCCGCGCACTTCCTGCGCTGGCGGCCCGACAAGGCGCCGGAAAAGTGCCGCTACGACCAGCTCGAGGTCACTCCGGCTTACGAGCTGGGGAAGGTGTTTTCGGCATAGGTGAGTGATGCGGGTAGTAAACCTTTGGAACACGGATGAAACGGATGGCGACGGATAAACACGGATAAGGCCGTGAGAGTGGGAGAGGCGGAGCGTATCCGGGTGCGCTGACTCCCACACACCCCCCAGCCCCTTACCCGTCGTCATCCGTGTTCATCCGTCACCATCCGTTTCATCCGTGTCCCAAAGGTTTAGTGCAACCGCCAGCCCCGCTGGGCACCATGTTTGCGTTTGAACCCCGCCCCGGAATACAGTGGGCCCACGCACGCGTGTCCAGACGCCAAACCAAAAAGCCAGGGAGCTGCCATGAACGAGTACGACCTCCGGGAATTCATCGCCGACGTAAAGCGCGGGCACGTATCCCGCCGCGAGTTCATCCGCACCCTGGTGGGCCTGGGTCTCACGGTCCCGATGGCCGGCCATCTCCTCATGCACGCGGGCGTCGCCCAGGCGCAGCCGGCCTTCGTCTACAAGCCCACCAAGCGCGGCGGCGGCGGCATGCTGAAGATGCTGTGGTGGCAGGGCCCCACCCTCCTCAACCCCCATTTCGCCGTCGGCACCAAGGACCAGGATGGCTCGCGGGTCTTCTACGAGCCGCTCGCCAACTGGGACCCCCAGGGCAACCTGGTCCCGGTGCTCGCCGCGGAGCTGCCCACGCTGCAGAACGGCGGGCTCGCGGCGGACGGCAGGAGCGTCACCTGGCGCATCAAGAAGGGCGTCACCTTCCACGACGGCAAACCCCTCACCGCCGACGACCTGGTGTTCAACTGCGAGTACGCGCAAGACCCGGCCACGGCAGCGGTCACCATCGGCACCTACAAGGACGTGAAGTGCGAGAAGATCGACTCGCACACGGTGAAAGTAGTCTTCAACAAGCCCACGCCGTTCTGGGCCGACCCCTTCGTCGGCAATCGCGGCATGATCATCCCCAAGCACCTCTTCGACGCCTACCGCGGGGCAAAATCGCGCGAGGCGCCGCAGAACCTGGCGCCGGTGGGCACCGGTCCCTACAAGTTCGTGGACTTCAAGCCCGGCGACATGGTGCGCGGCGCCATCAACCCGAATTACCACATGGCCAACAAGCCCTACTTCGACGCGATCGAGATGAAAGGCGGCGGTGACGCGGTGTCGGCCGCCCGTGCGGTCATCCAGACCGGCGAGTTCGACTACGCGTGGAACATGCAGGTGGAGGACGAGATCCTCAAGCGCCTCGAAGCCGGCGGCAAGGGCAAGGTACTCATCGCCCCGGGCGGCGGGCTCGAGCACATCCAGCTCGCCAACGTGGACCCGTGGACCGAGGTGGAGGGCGAGCGCGCCAGCATCAAGAGCAAGCACCCGACGCTCACCGACAAGGCGGTGCGCGACGCGCTGAACCTGCTGCTCGACCGCCAATCGATCCAGGACCACATCTACGGGCGCACCGGGGTCCTCACCGCCAACTTCCTGAACGAGCCGAACAAGTTCAAGTCGCGCAACACCCGGTGGGAGTTCAGCATCGACAAGGCCAACCAGATGCTCGACGGCGCCGGCTGGAAGCGCGGCGGCGACGGCGTGCGCGAGAAGGGCGGCAAGAAGCTGAAATACGTCTTCCAGACCTCCACCAACGCGCCGCGCCAGAAGGCCCAGGCGATCTACAAGCAGGCGTGCCAGAAGGCGGGCATCGACCTGGAGCTGAAAAGCGTCGCCGCCTCGGTGTACTTCTCCTCCGACGTCGGCAACCCCGACACCTACACCAAGTTCTTCAGCGACATCCAGATGTACAACACCACCATGACGCAGCCCGACCCCGAGCTCTTCATGAACCAGTTCACCTCGTGGGAGATCGCGAGCAAGGCCAACAAGTGGCAGGGCCGCAACATCACCCGCTGGGTCAACACCGACTACGACACCGCCTATCGCGCGGCCGAGTCGGAGCTGGACCCGGTGAAGCGCGCCGTGCACTTCATCCGCATGAACGACCTCCTGATCGAGAACCGCGTGGTGATCCCGGTTTCCAACCGTCCCACGGTGAGCGCCTGCTCCACCAAGCTCAACATGGTGCTCTCCGGCTGGGACAACAACACCTGGGCGCTCCAGGACTGGTACAAGGACGCCTGAGCGGGACGCCGCCTTGGGCGCGTACCTGCTGCGACGGCTGCTGATCGCGGTCCCGAGCCTCATCGGCATCAGCATCGTGCTGTTCACGGTGCTGGCGCTGGCGCCCGGGGACCCGTTCGAGGAGCTCGCCACCAACCCCAACATCCCGGCCGAGGTGCGCGCCAACCTGCGCACGCAGTTCGGCCTGGATGACCCGGTGCCGGTGCGCTACACGCGCTGGCTCACCTCGATGGTGAAGGGCGACTGGGGCTTCTCGTTCGCGAGCCGCATCGACGTGGACAAGCTGATCCTGCAGCGCCTGCCGGTGACGCTGTTCGTCATCGGCTCGTCGCAGATCCTGGCCCTGCTGATCGCGATACCGATCGGGGTCTTCGCCGCGACGCGGCCCTATTCCCTCTTCGACCAGGTGGCCAACACCCTCGCCTTCGTGGGCTTTTCGCTGCCCACGTTTTTCACCGGACTCCTCTTCATCCTGCTCTTCTCGATCAACCTCGGCTGGTTTCCGTTCGTCTATCGGGCGGACATCTCGGAAACCGGCTGGCGCTGGTGGTGGGAGCACTTCCGCCAGTCGATCATGCCGATCATGGTGCTGGGGCTCTTCCAGGGCGCCGCGTGGACGCGCTACGTGAGGAGCGCCGTGCTCGACGTGATACGGCTGGACTACGTCACCACCGCGCGCTCCAAGGGTCTCGCCGAGCGCACCGTCATCATCAAGCACGCGCTACGCAATGCCCTGATCCCGGTGGTGACGCTGGTGGCGCTGCAGATGCCCGCCATCTTCGGCGGCGCGATCGTGACCGAGCAGATCTTCCGCGTGCCCGGCATCGGCTCGCTCCTCATCAGCGCCATCCTCGCCAACGACACGCCGGTGATCATGGCGGTGACGTTCGTCTTCGCCTGCCTCGTGATCGCCTTTAACCTCCTCGCCGACATCCTGTATGGCTGGCTCGACCCCCGCATCGCCTACCGTTGAGGCGGTGGGGGCCGCCGCGGCCCCGACTCGCAAGAACGCGCCGCGCTCCGAGGCGTGGCGCCGCTTCCGTCGCCACAAGCTGGCGCTCGCGGGCACGGTCATCCTGGTGTTCCTCGTCTTCGCGGTGCTGGTGGGCCCGTGGATCTGGAAGGTGCCGATCAACGAGATCGATTTCACCGCGCGGCTGAAGGGCCCCTCGTGGGCGCACCCGCTCGGCACCGATGACCTGGGCCAGGACATCCTCGCGCGCATGCTCTACGGCGGGCGCATCTCCATCGCCGTGGGCGTGGCAGCGATGTTCATCGCCATCCTGGTGGGAGTGGTGATCGGCGCCATCGCCGGCGTGGCGCGCGGCAGCATCGATACCGCGCTCATGTGGGTCACCGACCTCTTCCTGTCGCTGCCCCAGTTGCCGCTGCTGCTCCTCATCATCTACCTCTTCCGCGACTCCCTGAAGAAGGTCGTCGGGCCCGAGATGGGCGTCTTCATCCTGATCGTGATCGTGATCGGGGGCTTCCGCTGGATGCCCGTGGCGCGCCTGGTGCGCGCCCAGTTCCTGTCGCTGCGGGAGAAGGAATTCGTCGAGGCCGCCCGCGCCCTCGGCGCCTCGCCATACCGACAAGTAGTCCGCCACATCCTGCCCAACGCCATGGGCCCGGTGATCGTGGCCGCCACCATCGATGTGGCCGCGGCGATCATCGCCGAGTCCACCCTCTCCTTCCTCGCCCTCGGC
>JBBQBW010000179.1:0-6036 GCA_038318025.1 Burkholderiales bacterium
GGATCCGCTCGAACGCGGCTTCCACCACCGCCGCGACTTCGGGCTGGACTCGCTGGCCGAACATTGTGGGCGCCAGTGCGCAGCGAAGCCGCCCGGCCGGCGCCTGGAGCGTGGCGAGATACGACACGCCGCTTGCGGGCAGCGAGTTCGGGTCGCGCGCGTCGGGCCCCTGGAGGATGTCGAGTGCGAGGGCGTAGTCGGAGACGCCGCGCGTCACCGGCCCCGCGCACGAGAGCTGCTCCGCGGGGCTCAACGGCCAGGTGGGAATGCGCCCGAGGTGCGCCTTCATCGAGAAGACGCCGCAGTAGGCCGCGGGAATGCGCAGCGACCCGCCACCATCGGAGCCGAGCGAGATCGGCACCGTCCCCGCGGCCACCGCCGCGGCCGATCCCGAACTCGAGCCACCCGTGGTGCGCGAGGGGTCCCAGGGATTGCGCGTGACACCGTAGAGGGGCGAATTCGATGACGCCTTCCAGCCCACCTCGGGTGTGGTGTTCTTTCCGACCATGATGGCGCCGGCCTCGAGCATGCGCTCGACCACCGGGGCAGTCTCATTCGCGAGGTCGTCCCCGTACAGGCGCGATCCGCGCCGCGTGCACGTTCCGGCGACCTGGAAGAGGTCCTTCACCCCGATGGGGACGCCGTGCAGCGGCCCGAGGAAGCGGCCCGCGCGCGCGCCGGCATCGAGCGCCGCGGCGCGGGTGAGCGCGGCCTCGGGGAACACTTCGCACCATGCGTTGATCGCAGGGTCTGTCGCCGCGATGGCGTCGAGCGCGCAGCGCACGAGCTGCGTGGCGCTCGCCTCGCCGCGCCGAACCATCGCCGCCAGCTCTCCCGCGCCCAGCGTCGCGTACGTGTGCACATCCATCGCCATGGTCGTTGCGTCTCCTATCGAACCAGGTGGGCGAGCGTGGCCGCGAGCACGCGGGCGCCGGCCACCAGGTCCTCGGGGCGCGTGAACTCGGACTCGTGGTGGCTCACGCCGCCCGCCGAAGGCACGAACACCATCGCGCTCGGGCACACGGCCTTCATCGGAATCGCATCGTGACCCGCGATCGTGCTCAGGCGCATCGAGGGGAAGCCGCACTCGGATGCGGCGCGCTCGATCAGGTCGCGCAGCGCAGGGTCGAACGTCCCGGCCTTGCGGTCCACGGTGCGCACCAGCTCGATCGGCACCTCTTCGGTGGAGAGCTCGCGCGCCTTCTCCTCGAGGCGCCGGCACGCCGCTTCGAGCGTCGCCGCATCGACCGCGCGGAACTCGGCGAACAGGCGCACCTGGGCGGCGATGACGTTGGTGGAATTCGGCAGCACGTCGAGGCGGCCCACTGATGAGAGCAACGCGCCGCCGGTCTCGTCGGAGAGGCGCCGACAGTGCAGCACGAGCTCGGCCGCGGGCAGGAGCGCGTCGCGCCGCTCGCCCATCGGCGTGGGGCCGGTGTGCGCGGCGCGGCCGTGGATGTCGGCGACGTATTTCGCCGTTCCCCAGTTGCCTTCCACCACGCCGATCGTGCGCCCGGCGCGCTCGAGCTCCGGGCCCTGCTCGATGTGCAGCTCGACATAGGAGGCAACGCCACGCGGCGCGGTGTAGCCGCCGCGATAGCCGATCTGCGCGAGCGCCTCGCCGAGCGATGTGCCGGCGCCGTCCTCGCGCGATTGCGCGAATTCCGTGGTGTGCACGCCCGCGTACACGGCGCTGCCGAGCGTGCTGGGCGAGAAGCGCGCACCCTCCTCGTTGGTCCAGTTGACGACGGCGAGGTTACGCGTGGGCTTCGCCCCGCCCGCGGCCTGGCGGCGAACCGCGAGCACCGCCTCGAGGCTCGCCAGCACCCCGTAGGCGCCATCGTATTTGCCGCCGGATGGCTGGCTGTCGAGGTGCGAGCCGGTGAGCACCAGCGGCGCCCCCGGCCCGGCGAGCTCGGCCACGCCATAGATGTTGCCCACCGCATCGATCGAGACCTGCAGGCCCTCGGACCTGAGTTTCGCGACGAACCAGTCGCGGGCCTGCCCGTCTTCCGCGCCCGCCGACAAGCGGCACACGCCGCCGCCGGCGGTGGCGCCGATCCGGCTCATCTCGTCGAGGTGTTGCAGCAGTCGTTCGGCGTCGATCATGCAAGGGTTCCAGGTTCGGGAGCAAAGCCGGCGTCGCCGGCGAAGTGGCAGCGGACCCAGCGGCCCTCGACCGCGCGCAGGGCCGGGGCCTGCGCGGCGCAGCGATCCTGCCGATGGGGACAGCGTGTGCGGAAACGGCAGCCGCTGGGCGGATCCACCGGGCTGGGCACGTCACCCGTGAGGATGATGCGTGTCTTTCTCGCGGCAGCGTCGGGATCCGCGACCGGCGCGGCGGAGAACAGCGCCTGCGAATAGGGATGCAGGCGTTTGCCGCGCAACGCGCGAGCGTCGGCGAGCTCGACCACCTGCCCGAGGTACATCACCGCGACGCGGTCCGAGATGTGCCCGACCAGCGCAAGGTTGTGAGAGATGAAGAGGTAGGCCATGCCGAACGAACGCTGCAGGCGCTTCAGCAGGTTCACGACCTGCGCCTGGATCGACACGTCGAGCGAGGACACGGGTTCGTCGCAGATCACGACCGATGGGCTCACGGCGATCGCGCGCGCGATGGCCACGCGCTGGCGCTGGCCGCCGGACAGCTCGTGGGGATGGCGGTCCATGAACTCGGCGCCGAGGCCGACGGTTTCCAGCAGCTCGGCCACGCGCTCGCGCCGCGCCTCGCGCGCCAGCGGCTCGTGGAGCCGGATCGGATCGCCGACGATGGAGCCGATCGACCAGCGCGGGTTGAGGCTTGCGTACGGGTCCTGGAACACGATCTGCATCGTGCGCCGCAGCTCCCGCAGCTGCCCGCGCGCGAGGTGCGTGATGTCGCGGCCCGCGAGCACGATGCGCCCGGACGTGGGCTCCTCGAGGCGCATCAGGCAGCGCGCGAGGGTGGACTTGCCGCAGCCCGACTCGCCGACCACGGCGAGCGTCTCGCCCGCGGCGAGCGCAAACGACACGCCGTCGAGGGCATGGACATGCCGGGGCGGTGCGAAGAACCCGCTGCGCACCGGGTAGTGCTTCACGAGGTCGACCGCCTCGAGCACCGCGGGGGCGGCGGGATTGGCGGCGACCGCGTTCACCCGCGCTCCCCGTGCGCCACGAAACAGGCGACCGGACGCCGCGAGGCGAGCTCGAGCAGCGCCGGCGCCTCCTCGCGGCAGTGCGCGATCGCTCGAGCGCACCGTGGCGCGAAGCTGCAGCCACGCGGCATGTCGAAAGGCGAGGGCACCGTGCCGGGGATCTCCCGCAGGAGGTTGCCGTCGCCCTCCTCCCACTGCGCGGCCTCGAGCAGCCCGCGCGTGTAGGGGTGGCGCGGATCCTTGAAGATCTCCCGCGTGCTGCCCTCCTCGACCTTGCGCCCGGCATACATCACGATGACGCGGTGGGCGGTTTCGGCGACCACGCCGAGGTCGTGCGTGATGAGGAGCACCGCCATGCCGAAGCGCTCCTTGAGCGACTGGATGAGGTCCAGCACCTGCGCCTGGACGGTAACGTCGAGCGCGGTCGTGGGCTCGTCGGCGATCAGCAGCTTGGGCCGGCAGGCGAGCGCCATGGCGATCATCACGCGCTGGCGCATCCCGCCCGAGAGGTTGTGCGGATACTGCCGCGCGCGCTCCTCCGGCGCCGGCACGCCCACCAACCGCAGCAGCTCCACCACTTCCGCGGCCGCCGCGCGCCGGTCGAGCCCGAGGTGCAGTCGCAGGACCTCGCCCACCTGGCGCTCGATGGTGAAGACCGGGTTCAGCGCCATCATCGGATCCTGGAAGATCATCGCGACCTGCCGCCCGCGCACCGCGCGCAATCCCGCATCGTCGAGCGCCAGGATGTCGCTGCCCTCGAGAAGGATGCGTCCCGATGCGATGCGCCCCGGCGGGTTCGCGATGAGGCGCAGGCAAGCGAGCGCCGCGGTGCTCTTGCCGCTTCCGGACTCGCCGACGATCGCGACCGTCTCGCCCGCGCCCACCGAGAAGCTGAGATTGTCGACCGCGCGCACGGTGCCGCGGCTGGTGCGGAACTCGACGCTCAGGTCCTCGACCTGGAGGACGGTGCTCATCGGGTGCGAAGCCTCGGGTTGAGCGCGTCGTTCAGGCCCTCGCCGACCAGATTGATCGCGAGCACGGTGACCAGGATCATCACGCCGGGGATCGCCGCCATCCACCACGAAGTGCGCAGCACCGTGCGTGCCACGCCGATCATGTAGCCCCACGAGATCCGGTTGGGATCGCCAAGCCCGAGGAACGACAGGCCCGATTCGGTGAGGATCGCGGTGGCGACCATGAGCGAGGAAACCACGATCAGCGGCGGCAGCGCGTTGGGCAGGATCTGCAGCGTGATGATCTCCCAGTCGGGCATCCCGATGGCGCGGCAGCCGAGCACGTAGTCGCGATCGCGGTGGGCGATGAACTCCGCGCGCGCCAGGCGCGCCACCGACGGCCACGAGACGACCGCGATCGCCATCGTGATGTTGGCGACCGTGGGCGAGAAGATCGCCACCAGCACCACCGCGAGCACGAACGACGGGATGGTGAGGAAGAACTCGGTGGTGCGCATGATGAGGTCGTCGATGCGTCCGCCATAGAAGCCCGCGACCGCGCCCAGCGCGAGGCCGAAGATGCTCGCCACGAGGCTCGCCATCACGCCGATCAGCAGCGAAACGCGCCCGCCGTGGAGGATGCCGGCGAGCACGTCGCGCCCGGCGACGTCGGTCCCGAACAGGTGCTCTCCCGACGGAAGCTCCGCCGGCCGGCCGACCATGTCGAAGGGATCGACGCTGTACGCCCACGGCCCGGCAAGGGCCGACAGCACCACGACGACGAGCACGACGGCGCCCCCCACCGCGGCGCGGTTGTTGCGATAGCGCAGCCAGAATGCGCGCGCGCGGCTCATTTGTGCGTGATCCTCGGGTCGAGCAGGCCGTAGAGCAGGTCCACGACGAGATTCGCGAGCACCACCACCACCGAGGAGACGAAGAGGATTCCGAGGAGGAGGTTCAGGTCGCGCTGCTGCAGCGCGTCGAACACCAGCCGGCCCAGTCCTGGCCAGGCGAACACGGTCTCGATGAGGATGGAGCCGCCCAGGAGGTGCCCGAGCTGCATCCCCGCAAGCGTGACCACCGGAAGCAGCGCATTGCGCGCGGCGTGGCTCCAGGCGACGGCGCGCTCCGGGAGGCCCTTCGCGCGCGCGGTCGTGATGAAGTCCTGGCCGTAGACCTCGAGCATCGAGGCGCGCATGAGGCGCGCATAGATCGCGGCGTAGAAGAGTCCGAGCGTGAGCGCGGGAAGCACGAGGTGGCGTGCCACGTCCAGGACCAGCGCCAACGGCGACTGGCTCACCCCGATCCGCATCATGCCGCCGGATGGCAGCAGGTCGAGATGGATCGAGAAGAACACGATCAGCATCAGGCCGAGCCAGAAGGCCGGCGTCGCGTACACGAGAAGCGCGACCACGGAGATCACGTTGTCGATCCAGCCTCCCTGGCGGCGCGCGGCGACCACGCCCAGGGCGACGCCCGAAGCGATCGCCACCCCGATCGCGGTCACCATCAGCAGCAGCGTGGCCGGAAGCCGGTCGAGGATCAGGTCGAGCACCGGCTGCTGCTGGATCACCGAAACGCCGAGATCGAGCATGGCGAGGCGGCGGATATAGTTGAAGAACTGCTCGACCAGCGGCAGGTCGAGCCCGAACTCGCGTCGCAGCTCCTCGGTGAACTCGAGCGTGGCGTGGCCCATCTGCCCTGCGAGGATGTCCGCGGCATCCCCGGGGGCCATCTTGATGAGGACGAAGTTCAGCGCTGCGATGGCGAGCACGACGGGCACGAGCTGCAGCAGGCGCCTGCCGACGAAGACGACGGTGCCCTTGTTCATGCGCCCCGCGGGGGGCGCACTACTCGACCCACACGCCGTCCCACCCCGAGTACATCGAGATCCCGTTGGTGATCAGACCGTGCACGCGCTTGTTCCAGATGTGCGAGTAGCTCATCTC
>JBBQBW010000180.1:0-6017 GCA_038318025.1 Burkholderiales bacterium
GCTTGAAAGGTGCGGGTCGCCGGGTGCTGGCCCGGCTCGCGCGTGCGAACCGCGCGACCCACGACCTCGGCAAGTTGCCGGGTGGTCCGGAGAGGCTCGCCGCCCCTTGCATCAACAATCGCTGCTGCAATCGATTTAGCAAACCGTTCTTCCCCATATTCCCTGATGACCTCCCTGATCTCGTTTTCGTCGGCGCGTGCCAGCCAATCGGCCGCGGTTTTGCCGCGGCTCGTATCCATCCGCATGTCGAGCGGACCGTCCCTCATGAAGCTGAAGCCGCGCTCGGCGGTGTCGAGTTGCGGCGAGGACACGCCCAGGTCGAGCAGGACGCCCGCCACTTGGCGGACTCCCTGGGCAGCGAGCGCCTGCGTCATCGTCGAGAACCTCGCGTGGATCAGCTCAAGACGCGGATCTTGGAGCGCGCGATCCGCATGCGCCGCGGGGTCCTGATCAAAAGCGAGAAGTCTTCCGCGAACACCGAGACGGGCGAGGATGGCCGCGCTGTGCCCGCCGCGACCAAAGGTGCCATCGATGTAGGTTTGGTCTTCACGGATTTGGAGGGCGGCAACGGCTTCTTCGACAAGGACCGGGACATGGGAGGCCTCACTCACGGGGGAAGGGGTTTGCGACACCGGGTCTCACGCTCTTCTGGGGGAGCGGCTTCGGACCAAGGGTCGCGGGCCGCATCACAGAGAGAAGTTCTCCATCCCCGGAGGCAGGTTCGGGCTGCCTCCGGACCTCAGGGTCTCGAGTTGCGCATTCCAGGCCTCAAGGTCCCAGATTTCGAAATGGCTGCCCTGCCCCACGAACATCACCGGACGCGTGATGCGCGCGAAGTCGCGCAGCTCGGGCGAGATCAGCAGGCGGCCGGCGCCATCGGGCTCCAGCTCCTCGGCGAAGCCGACGAGGAGGCGCTTCCACAGGCTCGCCTGGCGGTCGAGGCTGGGAAACGCCATGACCCTGGCGCGGATCGGCTCCCACGCGGGCATCGGGTAGAGGAGGAGGCAGCCATCGGGATGGGCGGTGAGCACCAGCTTCACGGTGCCGCCGGCGGTGAGCGGGTCGCGGACGCGCGTGGGCACGGCCATCCGTCCCTTGGCGTCCAAATTGACCTGCGTTGCCCCCTGGAACACAGCTTCTCCCACTTTTCCCCACGTCCGCACACTGTAGTGAGAGAGCTACAGCGAGTCAAGGGGTCCGAGCGGGCGATTTTTTCTTGTGCGACAAGGGGTTAGCGTCACTTTTTCGCGACAGTCTCAAGGAATGAGCCATCGTTAAATCAAGTACTTACGACATGAAATGAATGTGTTGGGCGAGGTTATGGGCGGCGCTGCGATGGGAAGGGTGGGCCGCCTCGAGCCTTCAATCGAGGTCGCCGCGACCGGCAAGGCATCGATCCGACAGCGGGGAGGCCGGATGTTCGAACCGTGTACGCCCTGGTTTAAAATGCCCCACAGCCTGCCGCCTCCATATTGCACGGCTGCTGCCTTGTGTTAGCCCCCTTCCAGCGCAGCTACAGCACCCCGTGAAACTCAGGTCCCATCTCCTGCTACTCGCGATCGGCGCAGTACTCCCTTTCGTCGTTTTTGCCGCGACGATCGCGATCCTGCTGGTCGAGCGTGAGCGCCAGACATTCCTTCACTCCGCCATGGAGCGAACCCGGGCGCTCATGACCGCGGTCGATTCCGAACTGCGCGGCGCGGCTACCACGCTGGAGGCGATCGCGACATCACGCGCCTTGCACTCGGGGGACCTCGCCGCGTTTCATGCCGAGATGATCGCCGTGCTGGCCTCGCAGCCCCATTGGCATAACGTCGTCCTCGCCGCACCTTCGGGGCAGCAGCTCGCCAATGCGGTAATCCCCTTTGGCAGCGCCCTGCCCATCATGGCGGATCCCGAAACCACGCAGCAGGTAGTGGAGACCCGTGCGCCCGCGATCGGCCGATTGTCCGAGGGGCGGGTCATTCATCGCTTGGGCGTCCCGGTTCGTGTGCCGGTGTTACGCGAGGGTCGCGTAGCCTACCTGGTGACGGCGTTCGTCGACCCGGAATCGCTGTCAACTTTGCTCAAAGCCCAGCGATTGCCGGAGGACTGGGTCCTTGCCGTGGCGGACCGGCAGAAGCGCTTCGTTGCCCGTATTCCGCCGCGCCCGCCCGGGGCCTATGCGTCCAAGGCGTTCAGTGCCGCGTTGGAGGGCGCACCGGAAGGCACATTCCGCGGGCACACCGTCGAGGGGGTCGACACGTTCCAGAGCTACAGCCGTTCATCCTTCAGCGGCTTCGGCGTGGGCATCGCCGTTCCCGCGCGCGAAGTCGAGGCGGTCGCGTGGCGCACCGCGGGGGCAATGGCCGCAGGCGCGACGGCAGCACTGGGTTTGGCACTCGCTCTCGCGATGTTCCTGGCCCATCGAATCGCAACGCCCATGGCACAGCTCGCGGCACGAGCCCGGGCCATTGGACAGGGAAACGCGGCACCGCTCGAGTCCCGGGCGCGCGTGGATGAAGTTCGCGAGGTAGCCGACGCGCTCATGGAAGCAGGCGACGCGGTGCGCAGCCGGGAAGACGCCCAGAAGCGCGCCGAAATGGTGCTGCGCGAGGCGAACCGCTCCAAGGACGAGTTTCTCGCCACCCTGAGCCACGAGCTGCGAAATCCGCTCGCTGCCATCTCCATGAGCGCGCCACTTCTTCGCAGCAGCCCCGGAAACGAGAAGCTGGTGTCGAGAACGGCCGACGTGCTCGAACGGCAGTCGGCGCAGATGACGCGCCTGATCGAGGATCTCCTGGACTTGAGCCGGGTGACCTTCGGAAAGGTTTCCGTGAACCCCGCTCCCCTGGATCTCGCCGAGGCGGCGGCGCGACTCTTCGGCACCTGGCAGAGCGCCGGGCGCCTTGGCAGGCATGAAGTGCACCTGGACACCTCGCCGGCGTGGATTTCAGGCGACGCGCCGCGCATCGAGCAAATCATCGGCAACCTTCTCCACAACGCGCTCAAGTTCACTCCACCGGGTGGTCGCATCGCGATCCGGGTCGCCCGCGAGGCAGACACCTCGCTTCTCGAGATCGCCGACAACGGAAGCGGGCTCCCCATCGAGATCGCCCACAGCCTCTTCGACGCCTTCGTCCAGGGCGAGCAAGCGCTCGACCGCCCGAGCAGCGGCTTGGGGATCGGGCTCGCTCTCGTACGCAAGCTGGCCGAGGCGCACGGTGCCACCGTGGAGGCCCTCAGTGAAGGAGTTGGCCGCGGCGCGACTTTCATCGTGCGCTTTCCGGCGATCGAGCCGCCCGCGAGAGCGCCGACGAGCGTGGCTGCGCAAGCCGCTGCCAACCCCCGGCGCGTTCTCCTCGTGGAGGACAACGAAGACGAGCGCTGCGTTCTGCTGGCGCTGTTACAAGCCGAGGGACACGAGGTGAAAGGCGCGCATGATGCCGTCTCCGCGCTTGCCGCGCTGAACGAGTTCGACCCCGACGTGGCGCTGGTCGATATCGGCCTGCCCGGCCTGAGCGGCTACGAACTCGCAAAGCAGCTGCGCGCACGGCTGGGGTCCCAGGCCCATCTGGTCGCCTTGACGGGTTACGGAGCCACCGAGCACCGGTTATCCGCCTTCGAAGCAGGTTTCGACGACCACCTCACAAAGCCCGCCAGTCTCGAAACATTGAGAAACATTTTGGGCGTTCGGGTGCGGCACATGCAACGCAGATAGACGGGGACGACGCGATAGTGAATGGAGCGCACACCAAGCGAGCGCCGCCGGCCTCAGATCACGCGGTCGTTGCCCCCGTCGATGGGCACCTGGGCGCCGGTGGTCTTGGCGAAGAGCGCGCCACACATCTCGGCGGCGAGCTCGGCCACGTCGCGGCTCGTGACCTCGACCTTGAGCACGTTGTTGCGCTTGTATGCCTCGACGGTCATCCCGTAGTGGCGCGCGCGCTCGGCGAGCACTTCCTCGGTCCAGAGGCCGGTATCGAACACCGCGTTGGGGTGCAGCGTGTTGATGCGGATGTTGTCGGCGCCCCACTCGAGCGCGGCGACGCGCGCCAGCTGGGCGAGGGCGGCTTTGGAGGCCGAGTAGGCGGCGGCACCCGGCCCCGGGGCAGGCACGTTCTTCGAGCCGATCACCACCACCCGGCCACCGCGCGGGGCCAGCTTCAATAGCGGGTGCGCTTCGCGCAGCAGTGCCAGGTTCGCATCGACATTCACCCGCATCACGCGCGACCACTCGGAATCCGCCAGGGATTCGATGCGCTTGCCGCCGGGGAAGACGCCGGCGTTGAGCACCACCATGTCGAGGCCGCCGAAAGCGAGCACCGCCGCTTCGATCGCGCCCTCGAGCGCCGCGGCGTCGGTCACGTCGCAGGGGAGTCCGAGATAGTCGGGGCTCTGGTGCAGCGTGGCGATGGCGTCGTTCAAGTCCAGCCCGACCACTGCCGCACCGCGCGCGAGGAAGCTCTGCACGCACGCGCGCCCGATGCCGGAAGCGGCACCCGTCACCAGCACCACTTCGCCACTGAAGGCCGGTGCGCCGCCGCCCTTCCCCAGCTTCGCCTGCTCGAGGTCCCAGTACTCGACGTCGAAGATGTCCCTGGGCGGCAACGCCCTCCAGCCGCCCAGCTGCTGCGAGCGCTGGATCACGTCCATGGTGTGGCCGTAGATGTCGAACACGACCTGCGCGTCCTTGGCGGTCTTGCCCACGGTGCACACGCCGAGCTCGCCGTCGACGATCACCCGCGGCGCGGCGTCGAGCATCTTCTTCGGATCCTTCGCCGTGGCCGAGTGCGCCTTGAAGTACTCGGCGTAGTCGCGCGCGAACGCCTGGGGGTCGCGGCCCACCATCGCCAAACGCTTGGTGCGCAGCACATGGTCCGGTGTCGCCGGCCCCTGGGTCGCGATGGCGCCCACGTCCGGCCGCTGCGCGAAAGCGAGGCAGGCGTCGTCGCCGTGGGTGGCGACGATCATCGGTTGCCCCGCGACGGCGGAGACATCGCGCCGCAGCTGCGCCACCTGGGCGCGCAGCCGCGGCGGCCGCGGGCTCGTCGCGCGCGTGGCCACCTGCCACGCGCCCTCGCGCGCCAGCGCCTTCTCGGCGCGATCGACGAGCGTGATCATCCGTTCGTAGGATTCGCGCGCCGTGGCGCCAAACGAGAAAATGCCGTGGTTCAGGAGCACCATGCCGATCGTGCGCGGGCCCTCCTCCTTCGGAAAGATCCCGGCCACGAGGCGGGCGAGGTCGAAGCCCGGCATCACGTAGGGGATCACCACGACCTCATCGCCATAGAGGTCGCGGATGCGCCGCTCGCCGTCGGCCGTGCCGGTGATCGAGAGCACCGCGTCGGAATGGGTGTGGTCGACGAACTTGTACGGCAGGATCGCGTGCAGGATCGCCTCGACGGACGGCGTGGGCGCGTCGGCGCGCAGCATGTGGGTACGCATCTCGTTCACCATCTGCGGGTCCGAGAGCGCCGGCAGCTTCGACAGCGCGACGAGGTGGTCGAGCTTCACCGGCGAGAAGCCCGCCGCCTCGATGAACTCGAGGTCCCAGCCGCTGCCTTTCACGTAGAGCACGGAGAGCGCGCGCCCGAGGATGTCGCGCTCGGCGACCTTGACCGAGGTGTTGCCGCCGCCGTGCAGCACCAGCGATTTGTCGCGGCCCAGCAGGCGGGAGGTGTAGATGCGCTGGCCGAGGTCTCCCGCGAAGGTCGCGGCCTCGGCGTCGTTCCAGAGGCTGTCCATGGCGCGATGATTCTTCGGCCCCACCAGGTGCCGCCGCGGGGCCACAATGGGGATTGGGGCCGGACCTATGGACCGCACCCCTCCCACACCACCCGGCATGCGGGTCCGCACCGGGCGGTTAGAGTAGTTGAGGTCCTCATAGGCGGGGGACTCCCAAGCCGTCGAAGTAAGCAATGGGCAGCCAACGGTTCAAGTGCAGCGCGCTGTTGCGCCACCACCGTCGGACCTGCGTGGCGACCTGCCGCGCGGTGTCCTCCGAGGCCCCGAGAAGCCGAAGCGCTCGATAGGCG
>JBBQBW010000181.1:0-6010 GCA_038318025.1 Burkholderiales bacterium
GTGGACGTCGCCTCGCGCAGCCTGCGGCTTTCGGGCGACGAGGTGGTACTGCGCTGACCTTAGGGGACAGACCACCAATTGCGGAGGATGAAACTGTCGTTTCACCAAGTGCAATTGGTGGTCTGTCCCCTAAGGTCTCTCCCCCGGTCCGAGCGCCGTCCCTGCCTCGCTGCCGGGTTGCGGCAACGCAGATCCGCGGGAATGGATCAGAGCTTCCCTAGTGCGGCGGCGACAACCGTGTCGAAACCCCGGGCGTAATCGTCGAAGCGCCAACGCACCGTCACGTCCGGCTCGATGCTGCCCACCGCCACGCCGCGCACGAAGTTGGGCCAGTAGCACCGCAGGTCGCGGCAGCCATTGGCCCAGTCGTGCATTCCCGTGGCGATGTGCACGCGCAGCCCGGAGTGCGGGAGGTCGATGTGGGTTCCCTCCGCCCAGAAGGCGAGGCCGTCGCCCGCGCGGCTGCCGATGACCCGCGCGCGCGCGCCGCCGAAGGACTTCGCGAGCGCCGCGACGATGATGGCTCCCGAATACGTGGTCTCATCGGTGAGGATCGCAAGGTTCCCGTCGGCGGTGAGCCGCCCCGGAATCCGGCGGATCGCACGGTACACCATCGGGTACTCGCCGCCATCGTCGAAGCGCAGGTCCAGCACGATGCGGCGCCACGGCGGCTCTCCATCGCCACCCAGGGCCGCATCGATGCCACGGCCGACATCGGCGTTGAATCCGCGGCTCACGCGCCACGGGTGGAGGTAGAGCACGCCCTCGGCGATCCGCGCGCTGTGCAGCAGGCGATCGGCGGCCTTCAGGCTCTCGGGCGTCCCGGCGGGCGCGAGCGCGGTGACCCATTCATCGCCCTCGCCCGCGAACGGCTCCGGAGCGAGCACCCGGCCGGGTTTCGACGCAGCCGGTGCCGCGCCCGGTGCGCGGGCCGCCAGCGCCACTTCGCGATCCACGCCTGCAGCATCACGCACGCGCAACTGCAACCGGTCGCGCGGCGCGCCCGGGCGCAGCACGGCGATGGCCTCGGGGGACTCGAGCAGCAGCGGCGAGAGCGCGCGGGCGCGCTCCGGCGTCCCGCTCACGTAAAGTTGCGCCTGCTCCAGCAGCGCCTCGGGATCCCCGCCCGCGATCGACAGCACCCGGGCCCCGAGGAGATCGCGGTGGTCCACCGTCGCGCGCACCACGCGCAGCTCGCCCGCGAACCAGGCGAAGCGCACCGGCGAGCTCGCGAGCCGCTCGCGCCACGCGCCGGGATCGAGCTGCGTGTGGCCGTTGCGCGCCGCGGCGGCCGCGTGGGCCACGCCCATCAGCAGTTCGGCCGGGGAAACCTCGTCGGCGCGCGCGCGCAGCGCCGCGATCCGGTGCGCGTATTCCGCGCGCGTCTGCGGCGTGAAGCTGCGGTCGACTTCTGGCAGTCGCGCGAGGTGGTCGAGGTCCCGACGGTTCGCCTCGCCTGCGGTCGGCGCCGGGCCCGGCGCGGCAGGCGGTAGCGTCTGCCAGTAACGCCAGTAGAGGATCTTCTCCAGCACCACGTCGTGCTTCCATGCCGCGAGCGACAGGGCGATCACCAGGACCGCGGCGAGGGCCGCGGCGAGCCTCACGGGCGCGACCACTCGTAGCGCACGTCATCCAGTCGCCACTGCGGCTCAAAGCCGTGGGCGGTCGCGCGGAATCCATGCCGCTCGTAGAACGACCGTGCGGCGGCGTTGCGAGCGAACGTGTAGAGCTGCAGATGGCCGTCGGAGCGCTCCTGCGCCCAGCGCAGGAGCCGCGTGCCCAGGCCCTGGCGCTGGTAGCCGCGGCGCACATAGAGCTGTGCGATGGCGCGCGGCGATGCAGCGATGAAGCCCACGACCTCCCCGCCGCGCACGGCCACCCGGATCGTATTTGCCGGCGCCACGTGCTCCAGCAGGTACGCCTGCTGCTCGGCGAGGGAGTGCGGATCGTGGATGCCCAGCGCCGCCTCGAAGCTCTCGCGCCACATCGGCACCAGCGCATACGCCATCACCGGGTCGAAGGGCACCAGCGCCATCACTTCGCGGCGCCACGCTCCGGCGCCCAGCCGGTAAAGGCAATGGGGCCGCAGCGCGTGGCCATCGGGGAGGGCAGGGTGCTCGAAATCGGCGTGCGCGTTGTCCATGCCGAGCTTCTCCATGACCGCCACCGAGCGGTGGTTGAGCAACGCGGTGTACGACACGATCTCATCCAGGCCCGCACGCTCGAAGCCGAAAGCCAGCGCCGCGCGCGCGGCCTCGGTGGCGAAGCCCCGGCCCCAGTGCGCGCGCCCGAGGCGCCAGCCGATCTCGATGCACGGCGTGAACGGCAACGCGCGCCGCGGCCGCGTGAGGCCCACGAATCCCGCGAGCGCGCCGGTGTCGCGCCGCTCCACCGCCCAGTTGCTCCATCCCTGGACCTGGATCTGCTCGCGCCAGCTCTCGATCATGGCGTCGCTCGCCGCGCGATCCTGGAGGGCGGGAAAGAACTCCATCACGGCGAGATCCGCGTTGATCGCGGCGAAGGCCTCGCGGTCCGAATCACGCCACTGCCGCAGCACGAGGCGCGGGGTGTCGAGCGCTGCCGTGCTCACGCGGTCGGGAGTGCGGACCGCCGGTTCATCCCGGCGGGCCCGAATGGCGCGATGACACCTCCTGCGAAATCACCGCGATCAGGCGATCCAGGTCGGCGGGCTTGGTGAAGTGGTGGTCGAAGCCCGCCTCGCGGGCGCGGCGCCGGTCGTCTTCCTGGCCCCAGCCGGTGATCGCGACCAGCAGCACCTCCTCGCCGCGGGTGGAACGGATGTGGCGCGCGATGTCGTAGCCCGAAAGCCGCGGCAAGCCGATGTCGAGCAGCCCCACCTCGGGGCGGAACGCGTCGGCCGCCTCGATGGCCTCGGGGCCGTCGTAGGCGACACGCACCTCGTAGCCCATCACGTCGAGAAGGGTGGCGAGGCTGTCGGCGGCATCCTCGTTGTCGTCGACGACGAGGACGCGCGCGGCGGCGGAAGTTTCACGACCAAGCATGCTTCAATTTACTCCGTCGGCCGGGAATGCGCGAGGATGGCGGGCGCGGGCAGGCGCACGGTGAACACCGATCCCTGCCCAGGGCCCGCGCTCGCGGCCTCGACCGTGCCGCCGTGGAGCTCCACCAGCCGGCGCACCAGCGTGAGGCCGATGCCGAGGCCGCCCTGTCCCCGGCCCTGGCTGACAGCGACCTGGACGAACATCTCGAACACCCGGTCCAGCATCCCGGCGGCGATTCCCACGCCGTTGTCCTCGACGCGGATCGCGACGGCCTCGCCCTCGCGCGCGGCCGTAAGCACGATGCGCCCGCCCGCGGGCGTGTACCGCGCGGCATTGTTGAGGAGGTTGCCCAGCACCTGTGCCATGCGCACCGCGTCGGCGTCGAGCCAGATCTCGTCCACGGGCAGGCGCACCACGAGCTCGTGCCCGGCGCGCTCGATCGCGGGCTGGCTCGCCTCCAGCGCCGCTGCGACCAGCGCCGACAGCGCCACGCGCTCGCGCCGCAGCTCGATGCGCCCGCGCGTGATGCGCGAGACGTCCAGCAGGTCGTCCACCAGGCGCGCCATGTGGCTCACCTGGCGGTCGATCATGTCGTTCACCCATTGCCCCTCCGGCGCGAGGGCGGGCCGCGCGCGCAGGATGCCCACGGCGTTGCGCAATGGCGCGAGCGGATTGCGCAGCTCGTGGGCCAGCACGGCGAGGAACTCGTCCTTGCGCCGGTCCGCCTCCCGCAGCGCCTCGAGCAACTGGGCGTTCTCGATCGCGATGGCGGCACGCGTCGCCAGGTCCTCGGCGGCCGCGAGCTGCACTGGACCATAAACGCGGCCCGACTCGGCGGTGGCAAAGGTGAGGGCGCCCACCACGTTGCCATGGGACCGCATCGGCACGCAGATGAACGAGCGCAGCCCCAGCGCGCGCAGCATGCGGCCGTGCTCCGCATCGCGCTGCACCGCCCCGATCGCGGCCTCGAAGAGCGGCAGGAACGCGGCCTCGCCCGTGGCGATCACCTGCATCGCGCCATAGGGCTTGCCTTCGCCCGGCGGGTAACGGCGATACAGCTCCTCCACGGCGCGCTCCTTCACCGGGTCCTGGTGCCGCACCGCGATGCGCCGCACGGCTCCATCTTCCGCGCGCACGTGAACGCCGAACCAGTCGGCAAAGCGCGGCACCGCGAGGGCGGCGATGCGCTCGAGGGTCTCCTCGTGATCCACCACCTGCGCGAGCGTGGCGCCGGCCTGCGCCAGGAAACGGGCCGCCTCCAGCTCCTCCAGGAGCGCCGCGTCGGGGTGCGCCATGGCTAGCGGATCTCCGCCACGAGGCGCTCGATGGAGCGCGCGGTCCTGGCGACGTAGTCGCCCGCGAACAGGTTCGCGTGGTTGAGCAAGTGGTAGAGGTTGTAGAAATCGCGTCGCGCGCGGTACTCGTCGGGCAGCGCCCAGGCCTCGCGGTATGCCGACAGGAAATCCGGCGGAAAGCCGCCGAAGAGCTCGGTCATGGCGACATCGGCTTCGCGATCGCCCACGTACACGGCGGGGTCGAAGCACACCGGCGTGGCATCACAGAGCGCCGCCGCGTTGCCGCCCCACAGGTCGCCGTGCAGCAGGCTCTTTGCCGGGACGTGGTGGCGGAAGAAGGCGCCGCAATCGGCGAGCAGCCGCTCACCGCGGTCGATCATGCGCGAGGGCAGCCGGTTCTTCGCCGCGAGGCGCAGCTGCGGCTGCAGGCGCCGGGCACGGAAGAACTCCAGCCAGTCGTCGGAGAAGCCGTTGGCCTGGGGCGTGGCGCCGATGAAGTTGTCGGTGGCCCAGCCGAAGCGCTCCCGCGGCTGGCGGTGCAGCGCGGCAAGCGACTTGCCGAAACGCGCGCCCGAGACCGCGTCGAGGGGAACCAGGTCGAGCCACTCGAGCACCAGCCACGCATGCTCATCTTCGACGCCGTGGGCGACCTCGTCGGGAACGCGCACCGCGCCCGAGGCGCGCAACGCCACGAGGCCCTCGGCCTCGGCCGCGAACATGGCGGCGTTCTCCGCGGCGTTGGTCTTCGCGAAGCAGGTCCGGGCGCCATCGGCGAACGTGCCCTCGATGCGCATCGCGCAATGAATGGAGCCACCGCCCAGGGGCACCGCATCCACGACGCGGAACGCCACGCCGAGCGCTCGACCGACCGATTGCCCGATCGCTTCCGCGAGGTGATCGGGTTTCAAGCGCGCGCCAGTTTCGCGAGCCCGCCTTCCAGGTCCGCCAGCAGGTCCGCGGGATCCTCGAGCCCGATCTGGAGCCGCACCAGGGGGCCGCCGCGCCACGGGCGCACGGTGCGCCCGCCGGCGCGCGCCGGCACGATGAGGCTCTCGAACCCGCCCCAGCTGTAACCGATGGCGAAATGCTCCAGGCCGTCGATGAAAGCGGCCAGGGAGCGCGGCTCGCACGCAGCGAGCTCGACACCGAAAAGACCGGTGGAGCCGGTGAAGTCCCGCTTCCAGAGCGCGTGGCCGGGATCGTCCGGCAGCGCCGGATGCAGCACGCGCGCCACCGCCGGGTTCGCATGCAACGCCCGCGCGATGGCGAGCGCACTCGACTGGTGGCGCTCGAGGCGCGCAGCCAGGGTGCGCATGCCACGCAGCGCGAGAAAGATGTCGTCGGGGCTGGCGTTCTGCCCGAGGTCACGGGCGGTCTCCCGAAGTGCGGGCCACGCGCGCTCGTTGGCCACCACGGCACCCAGCAGCAGGTCCGAGTGTCCGGCTGGATATTTGGTGGCCGCCTGCACCACCAGGTCGGCGCCGCGCTCGAAGGCGGGGAAGAATGCGCCGGTCGCCCAGGTGTTGTCCTGGATCACCAGTGCGCCGCGTCCATGGGCCACCGCGGCGATGGCGGGAAGGTCCTGGACCTCGAAGGTGTTGGAGCCGGGGCTCTCCGCGTACACCGCACGCGTGTTGGCGCGCATCAGCGCCTCGATGCCATCGCCGACCAGGGGATCGTAGAACGAGGCCT
>JBBQBW010000182.1:0-5981 GCA_038318025.1 Burkholderiales bacterium
CTCCTCGAATCCCTTTTCCCGGCCGAACAGGTGGTTGAAGCGCCGCCCGATCTCGCGCGTCAACTCGATGTGCGAAGTCTGGTCCTCGCCCACCGGCACCAGGGTCGCGCGGTAGATGAGGATGTCGGCCGCCTGCATCAGCGGGTAGCCGAGGAAACCGTAGGTGAGGATGTCGCGGCCCTGCTCGGCGTGTTTCTCCACCAGGTCCTTGTAGGTGGGCACGCGCTCCAGCCACGCGAGTGGCGTGAAGAACGAGAGCAGGAGTGTCAGCTCCGCGTGCTGCGGCACCTTGGACTGGACGAAGAGCGTCGACTTGGTGGGATCGATGCCGCACGCGAGCCAGTCGACGAACATGTCCCACACCGTCTGCTCGATGACGCCCGGGTCCTCGTAGTGCGTGGTGAGGGCGTGCCAGTCGGCGGCGAAGAAATAACACGGGTGCTCGTTCTGCAGCTTCACCCAATTCTTGAGCGCTCCGTGGTAATGGCCCAGGTGCAGCGCCCCGGTGGGGCGCATGCCGGATAACACGCGGTCTTCAAACATTCTTGTCGTGGTCGATCATGCGAGGCCGAAGACCCGGAGGGTTCCGTTGTACAGGCCGTTGTAGAGCGGGCCGAGGACCGCACCCAGCACGCGGGTGAAGAGCAGTACCAGCAGGATGATCATCCCGAACCGCTCGGTCGTGCCCCAGGCGTAGGAGAGGCGCGGCGGCAGCACGCTCGCCACCATGCGCCCGCCGTCCAGCGGCAGGATCGGCAGCAGGTTGAGCAAGGCGAACATGATGTTCACCTTCATGCCGGCATCGGCGACCGAGAGCCAGAAGGGCCCCACCAGCCCCTTCGGGTCGACGGTGTTCACCAGCACCAGCGCCACCAGCGCCCAGACCACGAGCTGCGCCAGGTTGGAGCCCGGACCGGCGGCGGCGACCCAGAACATTCCCGGGCGCTCGGGCTTGAGGTTGTTGAAATTCACCGGCACCGGCTTCGCCCAGCCGAACATGAAGGGCGAGAGCGCCAGCGTGACGATCGGGACCAGGATCGTGCCGAGCCAGTCGATGTGCTTCACCGGATTCAGCGTGACGCGCCCCAGCATCCACGCGGTGGAGTCGCCGAAGCGCCGCGCGACGTAGCCGTGGGCCGCCTCGTGCAGCGTGATCGCGAAGATCACCGGGATCGCGTAGGTGATGACGGTGATGAGGATATTGTGGAAGTTCATCGACCCTCTCCCAAGGCAGAGGGAGCAAACGTGGGAGGCGTTTTCGTGTGCGCAAACATCAATGAAGCGCGTCCTTGACGAATCCGAACGGCCGGATGTCGCCGCGACCCTCGCGCACCAGGCGCGGCTGGTCGGTGGAGAGGTCGACCACCGTCGTCATCTGCCCGTCGCAGGCCCCGCCGTCGATCACCAGGTCCACCTGGTGCTCGAGGTGGCGGCGGATCTCCTCGGCGTCGTTCAGCGCGATGCCGTGGTCAGGAAGGATGAGCGTGGAGGAGAGCAACGGCTCGCCGAGGACCCCCAGGAGCCCCAGCGCCACCGGATGATCCGGGATGCGCACGCCGATGGTGTTGCGCGGCGTGAGCAGGCGCCGCGGCACTTCGCGGGTGGCGCGCAGGATGAACGTGTAGCTTCCGGGAGTGTTGGCGCGCATCAGTCGGTATTGCAGGTTGTCCACCTTGGCGAACTGCCCGACCTCGGCGAGGTCGCGGCACACGAGCGTGAAATGGTGGCGCTCATCCACGTCGCGGATGCGGCGGATCCGCTCCATCGCCGCCTTGTCGCCGATGTGGCAGCCCAGGGCGTAGCAGGAGTCCGTCGGATAGGCGATCACGCCCCCGTCGCGGATGATGTCCACCGCCGCGCGGATAAGCCGCGGCTGCGGGTTCTCCGGATGAACCGAAAAGTATTGCGCCATTCCTCTTTGTGCGCCGGCCTGCCGGCGCGAAAGTCACTGGGCGGCGGTGTTCAGTGCGCCCATTTGGACCACACGGGCGTCAACGACGCCGGCAGGGGAGGAAGCTTCCCCGGCTCGCAGGGGCTTTCCCCCGGCCCGTGGTAATCGGCCCCGCGCGAAGCCATGAATCCGTGCTCCAGCGCCACGCGTTGCCACATCGAATACTGCTCCGGGCGGTGGCTGCCGGTGATCACCTCGATCGCCTCGCCGCCCAGCCGTTGGAAATCGTCCAGCATCGCTTCCCGCATCATCGGCTTGAGATCATACCGCCCCGGGTGCGCCAGCACCGCGATGCCGCCCGCCGCCTTGATCCAGCGGATCGCGTCCTCGAGCGTGGCCCACCGGTGCGGCTGGTAGGCGGGCTTGCCGGTCGCGAGGTACTTGTCGAACGCCTGCTGGATATCCTTGACCGCGCCGCGCTCCACCAGGTGGCGCGCGAAGTGCGTGCGGCTCACCATCGAATCGTTTTCCGCCAGGGCCAGGGCCGCCTCGAAAGCGCCCTCGAAGCCGATGCGCCCCAGCGCCTCGCCGATGCCAATGGCCCGGGTGAGGCGCCCCTCGCGGATCGAGGCCAACCCGGCCACCAGCAGAGGGCACTCCGGATCGATATTCAGGCCCACCACGTGCAGCGTGGTACTGCCCCAGCTCACCGAGATCTCGACGCCGTTCACGAACCCCACGCCCAAGCGCTCCGCGGCGATGCGGGCTTCCGCCAGGCCGTCGGTGGTGTCATGGTCGGTGAGCGCGATCGCGTCGACCCCGATGCGGGCCGCAAGCTCGATCAGCTGCGTCGGCGAGAGCAGGCCATCCGAGCGCGTCGAATGGTTGTGCAGGTCAAAGTTTTCCAAATGTTTCGATCACACGGAAACCAGCGAAATTATAGCAAAATCAGAATCTTTTCGCAGGAGTTCCCTTGGAAGCGCATCCCATCCAGTTCGGCGACGACGGCCAGGCCGCGACCCGCCGGCTGGTCAGGAAAATGGAGTCGATCGCGGCCGCCGGAGCGCTCGCGCACGCCGATGAGGCGCTGCGGGCGCTGCGCGCCCTGGAAAGCGTCGATCGCCAGTACGGCGGCACCGCGCCCGTCCAGCTGGAAGGGGTCGAGGATGCCGTCACCGCGGCCTTGACCCCGCTGGCCCATCACGAGGCGGAGGAGGGAATCGCCGACGTGATCGCCGGGGTGGCGCTGTGGGCCATCCGGCACCAGGTCCCGCTGGCGGTGGTGGAGCCGGTGGCCAACGCCCTCGCCCGCCGCTCCAACGAGGCCGGCTCGAAGGCCGAGCTCTCCGCCGTGGTCGGGCTGATGCACGGAGTGATCGCCCACGTTTCCGAACGCCTGGCCCTCGACCTGGAGCGCTCCAACCCCGAGCGGCCGTGGCGAGTCCTGCACGTGAACCTGGCCATCACCGCCATCCGCACCGAGGACCCGGCATTGATGGATCTCGCCTTCGACGCCCTCGACCAGGCCCTCCCCGGCGAGGCCGGGGGGTTCTATGGCGAGGCCCTGGCACTCGCCCTCGCCCCCGGCATCGCTGCCGCGGTCAAGGAACGAATCGAAGCGCGGCACCTCGAATGGACGTCACGGTAGGCTATAATTATCAGTTACTTGACGTAAACGCCCCGCCTTGAAATTTCTCGCCGACTTCTTTCCCGTCATCCTCTTCTTCGTCGCCTTCAAGGTCTACGACATCTATGTCGCGACCGGGGTGGCCATCGCCGCCACCGTGGTGCAGATCGGCTACGTGGTCGCCCGCGGCCGCAAGGTCACCGGCATGCAGTGGGCAAGCCTTGCCATCATCGGCATCTTCGGCGGCGCCACCCTGCTACTGCGCGACGAGACCTTCATCAAATGGAAGCCCACGGTCCTCTACTGGCTCGCGGGTGCGGTCTTCGTCGGCGCCCTCGCGTTCAAGAAGAACCTGGTGAAGGCGGTGATGGGCGAGGGCATCACGCTTCCCGACGGGCTCTGGACCCGGCTCGCGATCGCGTGGGGTGTCTTCTTCCTCTTCAAGGGCACGCTCAACCTGTGGGTCGCGTACAACTTCTCGACCGAAACCTGGGTCAACTTCAAGCTTTTCGGCGGCATGGGGCTGATGCTCCTGTTCGTGATCGCGCAGGCGCTGTGGATCTCGCGCTACCTGCCGGACGAGCCGCCCAAGGGTCAGCCGGCCAACGAGCCGCCGAAGCCCTGAGATGGCCCGCGTGTATTCCAAACTGGCATTCGAGCCGTTGAAGGTGCTGTCCTGATGCACCCGGTGGAAGCGGCCATGCGCTCGCGCCTCGCCGCCCTTTCCCCGGTGGCTCTGGAATTGCGCGACGAAAGCGGGCAACATGCCGGCCACTCCGGCGCGCGGCCCTCGGGCGGCAGCCACTGGCAGCTCACCATCGTTTCAGAAGCCTTCCGCGGGCAAGCGCCGGTGGCGAGGCATCGAATGGTTTATGAGGCGTTGGGCGACCTCATGGAACATGACGTCCATGCCCTGAAGATCGAGGCCAAAGCGCCCGAGCAGCAGTCGTGAATCACTTACCCAAGAGCAAAGGAAATTCCATGCAACGTAACCTCAGGAACCTCGCCGTCGCCCTCGTGGCCGGCAGCCTGGCGCTCGCCGCCGGGGCCCAGGACAAGGCCGAGAAGGCCGGCAAGTCGAAGGCCGCCGCCACTCCCGCCGCATCCACCGCCACCGGTTCCGGCCGCGTCGTCGTGAACGGCGTCACCATCCCGCAATCGCGTTTCGAGGCGATGAACAAGGAGCTCTCGGCCCAGGGCCAGCCCGACAACGCCGAGCGCAAGGCGGCGGTGAAGGAAGAGCTCATCAACCGCGAGGTGCTGGCCCAGGCCGCCGCCAAGCGCGGGCTCGACAAGAGCCCCGACATCGCCGCGCAGATGGAGATGGCGCGCCAGGCGGTGCTGGTGCGGGCGCTGTTCGAGAACGAGGTGAAGGCCACCCCGGTCTCCGACGCCGACCTGCAGAAGCAGTACGAGACGTTCAAGGGCTCGATGGGCACCAACGAGTACAAGGTGCGCCACATCCTCGTCGACAAGGAAGACGAGGCCAAGTCGATCATCGCCGAGCTGAACCGCGGCGGCGACTTCGCCAAGCTCGCCAAGGACAAGTCGAAGGATCCGGGCTCCAAGGACAACGGCGGCGACCTCGACTGGGGTCCCTCGGCGCGCTACGTGAAGCCGTTCGCCGATGCCGTGACCACGCTGCCGAAGGGCCAGACGACCACGGCGCCGGTGAAGACCGACTTCGGCTTCCACGTGATCCGCGTGGAAGACGTGCGCCCCCTCAAGGTGCCCGAGTTCAACGACATCAAGGAGCAATTCCGCCAGCGCGCCCAGCAGCAGCAGGTGCAGAAACTGGTGATGGAGCTGCGCCAGAAGGCGAAGGTCGAGGACCGGTAAGCCACCGGCCTTCAGGAAAGGGCGGCCCCGCGGGCCGCCCTTTTTTATCTCCCTGACGCGGCGCTATTTGGCCACCACCGCTTCCGACAAGCCGGCGAGCGCTTTCTGCAGGTTCGGGACGGCGGGACAGCTCGAGGCATTGTGGCGCTGTGCGATGTGGGCCGGGTCGGTGTAGCTCAGCCAAACCTGGCCCTTGCCGTCTTCCCAGGCCAGCGCCCTCAGCGGCAGGTCGATACCCACCGACTGCGCGCACTCCATGAACGGGGTGCCGCCCTGCGGGTTGCCGAAGATCAGGAGCTCGGTAGGCCGCAGCGATTTTCCGATTTTCGCAGCCCCCGCAGCATGGTCGACGCGCGCGAACACATTCAGCTGGCGCTGCGTGACCGTCTGCTCCAGTCGATCCATCGTGACCTTGACGCTGTACGGGCTTTTGACGTCCACGACGCCTTGAGCAGCGTGCGTCGACAGTGCGGTAGTTACGGCCATGGTGGTGAAGCAAATGAGAGTCGCGCGCATGACGCCTCCGGATAAAAGATGATCGTGCCATGGAACCCGCCTCGAGGTATTCAGCGCAGCCTTGACCCTTTCCCCGCGCCGCGCCGTTTACATCCCTGACCCGCCCTT
>JBBQBW010000183.1:0-5956 GCA_038318025.1 Burkholderiales bacterium
TGCACCAGGTGAGCGAGGTGATCCCGATCCCCGAGCTGGTGCAGGTGCCGCTCACCCATTCGTGGTTCCGGGGTGTGGCGAACGTACGCGGCAACCTCTACAGCATGGTGGACCTGTCGGCGTATCGCGGTGGCGACCCGATCGGCACCGGCATGGAGCGACGCGTGATCCTGGTCTCTGACCGG
Source organism: Burkholderiales bacterium (assembly GCA_038318025.1). Classification (GTDB taxonomy): domain Bacteria; phylum Pseudomonadota; class Gammaproteobacteria; order Burkholderiales; family Usitatibacteraceae; genus Usitatibacter. Next base: position 186 of record JBBQBW010000183.1, read on the forward strand.
CTGGTCGCGGGCTCGGGCCTCCTCGTCTCCCGCATGCTCGGCCTGCGCAACCCCGAGCAATTCAACCCCGCGGCCAAGCCCGCCAATGCACCCCCGTGGCTGGCGGCCGCGTACACCGATGCCGGCGGCAGCCGCTGGCTCGAGCTGGACCTGCCGTTGCTCGTTCGCGAGCAACGTTTCCTGGAAGTTGGCGCATAAGCGGCCGGAGAGCGAAATGGCGAAAGTACAAGCGATGAAGAAATCCTGGTTCGGCGACCTGTTCAAGGGCAAGGCGAAGGCCAAGCCCGCGGCGCGGGCCCAGGCCTCGACCATGACCAACATCCCCGCGCTCGGCAATACGTCGACGCGAATGAAGGCCGCCAGCGCCGCCGCAGCGCCACCGAGGAAGGCCGCGAAGCCCGCGGCGTCGTCGCTCGCCGGGTTCCGCCTGCCCGTCATCGGCTCCCGTCCCATCACCCTGCAAATGCAGGTTCTCGGCACCGTGGCGGGGCTGCTGTTCGCCCTCACCGCGCTGATGGTGTTCCAGGACACGCGCGAGCGCACCCTCAACTCCACGTTCGTCACCGTGGCCTCGCAGATGCAATACCACACGCAGCGCCTCGCGAAGGCCGCGAGCATCGCCGCGCGCGGCCAGCAGGCCGCGTTCCCCCAGGTGCAGGACAGCCGCGACGAGTTCGCCAGCTACCTCAACGTGCTGCAGAACGGCGGCTTCGCTTTCGGCGTGGATGTGCCCTCGGCCGCGACCAACGACGAGCTGAAGAGTCGCCTCGCGGAGCTCTCCCAGCGCTGGCCGGACAGCTCCAATGCCGCCACCGCGATCCTGGCCGCGCAGAAGGACCTGGTGGCCCTCGCCCGCAACATCTCGCAGATCCGCGTCGGCTCCGAGGAGATGGCGACTCTCTCGCAGGAGCTCACCGGCCTCATGTCGCAGTCGGGTTCCTCGCCCCAGCAGGTGTTGCGCGCCACCCGCCTCACGTTCCTCGCGGAGCGGCTCGGCCGCGGCTCCGCCGAGATCCTGGGCTCGGAGATCATCGATCCGGAGGTGCCGTTCCTGATCGGCAAGGACACCAACGACCTGCGGGAGCTGATCCGCGCGCTGGAAAGCGGCTCCGAGCCGCTCGGCGTCGTGGCGATTCGCGACGGCGAGACCCGCGCCAAGCTCGCCGACCTGAAGAAGCAGTTCGCCCAGTTCGAGCAGAACGTGGGCCCGATCCTGCGCGAGCTGCAGAAGCTGGTCTCGGCGCGCCTGGCCGGAGCGCAGCTGGTGAGCGGCTCGGAGCAGCTGCAGGCGTCGGTGGGCCGGCTGCAGGAGGCGATCCAGGCCGAGCGCCCGTTCGCCACCCTGGTCGCGGTGGCGGTGCTGGGCACTCTGCTGGTGCTGGTGCTGGCGCTGATGGTGATGGTGTTCCTCGCCGACTCGCGCCGCCAGGCGGCGAGCGCCGAGAGCGAGAACAAGCGCAACCAGGAGGCGATCCTGCGGCTGCTGAACGAGATGGGCGACCTCGCCGACGGCGACCTCACCATCCGCGCGCAGGTGACCGAGGACATCACCGGCGCCATCGCCGACTCGATGAACTACACCATCGACGAGCTGCGCACCCTGGTGACGGGTGTGAACAACGCGGCGATCCAGGTGACGCAGAAGACGGCGCAGGCGCAATCGATCTCGGCGGAGCTGCTCGGCGCCGCGGAGCGGCAGTCGCGCGAGATCGAGGAGACCACCGCGCAGGTGCTGCAGGTGTCGCGCTCGATCTCGGAGGTGTCCTCCACGGCCGAGGAGGGCGCGCGCGTGGCACAGCGCTCGCTCACGGCCGCCGACAAGGGGCGTGCCGCGGTGCAGAACTCGATCTCGGGCATGAACGACATCCGCGAGCAGATCCAGGAGACTTCGAAGCGGATCAAGCGCCTCGGCGAATCGTCCCAGGAGATCGGAGAGATCGTGGAGCTGATCTCGGACATCACCGAGCAGACGAACGTGCTGGCGCTCAACGCTGCGATCCAGGCGGCCTCGGCGGGCGAAGCCGGCCGCGGCTTCTCGGTGGTGGCGGAGGAGGTGCAGCGCCTCGCGGAGCGGCCCGGGGAGGCGACCAGGCAGATCGGCGCGATCGTGAAGACCATTCAGGCCGATACGCAGGATGCGGTTGCCGCCATGGAAAAGAGCACGGTCGGCGTGGTCGAGGGCACCAAGCTCTCCGACGCGGCCGGCCAGGCGCTGTCGGAGATCGACCACGTGACCAAGAACCTGGCGCAGCTTATCCAGACGATTTCCCAGGCCACGCAGACGCAGGCATCGGCCACCAACAAGGTCGCCCAGAATATGCAGGACATCCTCGAGATCACGCGCCAGACGACGCGTGGCACGCAGCAGGCCGCGGGCTCGATCCGCGACCTGGCGGCCGTGGCGCAGGAGCTGAAGAGCTCGGTGTCCGGTTTCAAGCTGTAACCCCGAGGCACGAGGCGCTTCAAGGCGCGAGAGCGAGAACAGATGGCTGCGAACCCCGTTTCCGATTTCGACCTCGGCCCCCTCACCTGGGTCAAGACCGAGATCGACCACTCGCTCGCCCAGGCGCGCGACCATCTCGAGAAGCTGGCCGCCGCGCCGGCGGAGCGCGCGCCGGTCAAGTACATCCTCACGCACCTGCACCAGGCCACCGGGGCCCTCGCGATGGTAGGCCTGGGCGCGGCCACGCGCTTCAACGAGGAGCTCGAGAAGCTGGTCGCGTCCCTCGAGGCGGACGACGAGTCGCGAGTCGCGCCGCTGGCGGCCGTCGCACGCCGCGGGATCGCCGCGCTCTGCGCCTATCTCGACACGCTCATCGCGGGGCAGCCTGACCATCCGATGCGCCTGCTCGCCACCTACGTGGAGCTCAACCGCGCGCGCGGGCAGAGCGACGCCAACGAGGGCGACCTCTTCTATCCGGACCTGGCGCTCGAGCTCCCGGGACCCGCCCCGTCGGGCTCGCTCGACGAGGCGGTGCTCGCGAAGGCGCTGTCCCACCAGCGCGCGCAGTACCAGCAGGGGCTGCTCAAGATGCTGAAGGGCGGCGACACCTCCGAGGCGATGCGCCAGATGCACGGCGCGGTCGTCGCGATCGAGTCGCTGCAGGTAGCCAACGACAACCGCGCGTTCTGGTCGGCGGCCGCCGCGTTCCTCGACGCGCTGGTATTCGGCGGCCTGGAAGCCGGGCCCGCCTCGAAGCCGCTGTTCGCCAAACTCGACCAGCAGGTGAAGCAGTTGATCGAGGGCTCGTCCAAGGTCGCCGAGCGCCTGTTCCGCGACCTGCTGCTGGCCGTCGGTCGCGCGCGCATGGTCTCCGATCGCATCGGACAGCTGAAGGAGCTCTATCGCCTCGAGCAGCACCTGGCGCTGCCCGATGCCGGCCGTGAAGCCGGCGACGAGATGCTGGTGGCGCTGGTGCGCGAAGTGCGCGAGCTCACCGCGCTCCAGAAGGACACGTGGCTCAAGTACACCTCGGGCAACCGCGCGGCCCTCGAGCCGTTCGGAAAGCAGGCGCTGGTGCTCGCCGAGCGCGCCGGAAAGCTCGGCAACAGCGGCTTGCAGGCGGTGCTGGCTCGCCTCACCGACGTGGCGCCCACCCTCAAGGCCAAGGCGATCCCACCGTCCGAGGCCCAGGCCCTTGAGGTCGCGACGGCCCTGCTGTTCATCGATGCCGCGCTCGAGGGCTACTTCAAGCCCGGCAGCGATTTCCAGCGCCAGTCGAAGACCGTGGCCGAGCGCCTGAGGAGCGCGATGGCGGGAGAGGCGCTCGCGCCCATGGACGCGATCGAGGGCGGCCTCCTCGACGAGATGACCCGCCGCGCCCAGGAGAAGCTCCTGGTGTTCCAGGTCGGCCAGGAAGTCCAGGTGAACCTGCAGAACATCGAGCAGGTCCTGGACGGATTCTTCCGCGACAGCGCGCGCCGCGGCGAGCTCGCGGCCCTCACCGCGCAGTTCTCCCAGGTGCAGGGCGCGTTGATGATCATGGAGCTCACCGATGCCGCCGGCCTCAACGCGGCCGTGATGGCGCGGGTGCAGCAGTTCGCCGAGGGCTCGCTCGACGGCACCGGGGAAGCGGCAGAGAAGGTGGCCGACGGCCTGTCGGCGCTCGGCCTCTACATCACCGCGCTGCAGCAGGGCGGGTCCAGCGCGCGCGACGTGTTGCGCCCGGCGCTGGAACGTTTTGGCCTCGCCGAGCCCGTGCTGCCGGAGTCGGAAGTGCGCCGCACCGGTACTGTCTCGCCGCTCGACATCGACGTCCAGAAACAGAAGGTCCAGGCCTACTACGAGGACTGGAAGGAAGCTCCCGCCCCCGGAACGCGCGAGAAGCTCGAGCGCGCCGTGGGCGATCTGCAGCGCGACGCGAACGTCGTCGCCGACCTCGCGGTGGCGCGCCAGAGCGGGGAAGCGCTGCAGTTCATCAAGGAGGCGCAATCGCCCGAGCAGGCCGGGGTCTTCAACGCCATGCAGGGCCTGGTACCCGACAAGGCGCCGCAGAACCCCACCGCGCAAGCGGTGCAGCTGGTCGACGCGCCCGGCGCGCAGATCGACGCGGAGCTGCTCGGCATCTTCCTCGAGGAGGCAGCCGAAGTCGTCGAGACCATCGGCGCGAGCGCCGTGGCGAGCCGCGACGCCCCCCACGATCGCGAATCCCTCACCGTGATCCGCCGCGGCTTCCACACGCTGAAGGGCAGCGGCCGGATGGTCGGGCTGGACGACCTGGGCGAGGTGGCCTGGCAATGCGAGCAGGTGCTGAACAAGTGGCTGAAGGACGAGGAGCCGGCCACTCCGGCGCTGCTCGCCTTCATCGACCTTTCGCGCAGCTCGTTCTCCGCTTGGGTGGCGGAGCTGATGGGTAGTGGCGCGGCGCGCATCGACGGTGCGCAGATCACGCGCCATGCCGAGGCGCTGAAGAGCGGCGAGGAGCCCGTCGCCGCCCCGGCGGCGCCGGAAGCGATGCCCGATGCGCATGCGCGACCGTTTTCGCTCGACAGCATGCTGGACGAGTTGGTGTCCGCGCCCGTGCCCGAAGCCCCGGACAGCGAGCCGGTCCTCGACGCAGCACCCGCATCAGCGCCCGTCTTCACGCTCGAAGCTCCCGCCGATCCGCCGCAGGAAGCCGAGCGGCCGGCCACGGGCGAGGTGCCCGAGGTCGCGGCCGAAGTGCCCGCCTCCGCGCGCCCGTTCGTTTTCGAGTCGCTGGACCTGGCTCCGGAGCCCGCTTCCCCGCCCGCTCCCGAGTCGTTCGAATTCGAGATACCGGTTTCGGAAAGCGTGCCCACCGGGGTCGAGATGCTGCCCGTGGCCGAGGACACGCCCCCGGCCATCGCGAATTCGGTCCTGCCCGCCATCGACCCGCCGGCCCCGGTCGCCGCGGCCTCGGAGCCGTCCGGCGAGCGGGTCCCCGTGGAGGAGGATGTCGTGGTCGGCGCGGTCGCGCTGGCGCCGGCGTTCTTCGCCATCTTCATCAACGAGGCCGAGCAGCACGCCGCCGTGCTCGACCGCGAGATGGCGCTGATCGAGGCCGATCGGGTGCATCCCGTGACGCCCGACTTCATGCGCGCCGCCCATACGCTCGCGAGCAACGCGCGCACCACCGGCTTCGAGTCCCTCGCCCAGGCCGCGGCCGCCCTCGAGAAGTGGCTGCAGGATGCGATCGACCTGCCGCCGGAGTTCGACGACCGCCGGGTCGCGGACACCCGCAACGCGGTGGACGCCCTGGTCGCGATGGTGCAGTCGATCCGCGGCCGTGCCACCCCCTTCCCGCGCGACG
>JBBQBW010000184.1:0-5940 GCA_038318025.1 Burkholderiales bacterium
GGAAAAGCTCCGCTAGCTTTGCCGCGCTGGTCGGCGCGATGCCGAAGGGCGTGGCGGTCGCGTCGCCCACCTAGAGGTCTTTCAACTTCTCTTCCAGGCGGTCGAAGGCCGCCACCGCCTCGCCCCTGACGAACGCCGAGACCTCGATGGCCTTGCGTTCATCGTAGGTATGGCTGGTCTCGTCGCGGTAATCCTTGATGCGCTCCCAGAGATCCGCATCCCCGATCAGCTCGGACTTGAACGCGGCGCGGATCACGGGCCGGACGACTTCGGGCACGCTCTCCTTCTGCTCGCGCAGCCAGTAGAACATGCACTTCCAGCCCAGCTCGTAGGTGAACTCGAAGCGCCGGATCAGGGCGTCCCGGACGATGTCGGTTTCGCTGGGCGCCAGAGCCTCGTGCAGGCGGCCGAGCGCGCGGACGAACTGTTGGCGCGCCAGCTCGAACCGCTCGCGGCTCACCCCTGCACCTCGCGGTACAGCGCGAACGGCAGCGGCGCGAATTCCACGCCATGCTCCAGAAGCTGCTTGTTCGAAAGGAACTTGGCGGGGGCGAAGACGAGATGACCCTTGGTGCCGTGCCGCTCGCGCAACCCGCGGGCGAAGGTGAGGGTCAGGGCGGCTTGCGCCGACTTGAGGAAAGCGAGCTCGGGTTTGTAGATGAGCCACAGGTGCCGGTTCTGGGCTTCTCCCAGGTACCAATCGCCGGGCCGCACCGCGCGCCTGTCCAGCGTTCCACCAGTCGCCGTGTAGAAGAGCCATGCACCCAGGCTCTCGAAATCCGGCAGCGTTCTGCCGGACAGGATTCCTTCGGGATCGATGGGATCGCCCAGGCTGCTGAAGGTGAACTCCCCTCCCAGCCCTTCTACCCGCTCGGAGATGGTGGTCTCGCCCTGGACCAGCAGGTCGCCACCTTCAACCTTCACCTGGAGGCGGTCGAATCGGCGATCGACCGCACGAGCGAGATCGTGCGGGTCGGCGAATCCTTCACGCGAACGGATCGATTCCACCGTGGAAAGGAGCTCCGCGGCCTTCTGGACTCTGGTCCACGTGAGCTTCTCCCGCAAAAGCTCTTCGCGCTTGTTGCCCTTGTACGCATAGCCTGAAATCACGCGCCGGACCCGCTCCGCGGTGATGCGATCGGCATAGTCCTCGCTCTCCACAAGGATGAACGACCGGCCGCCTCCGTCCTTCGAGCTGGCGCTCAACACCGCGTGGGCAGTGGTGCCCGATCCCGCGAAAGAGTCGAGGACGATGGAGTCCGGATCAGTGCCGATCTCCAGGACTCGCTCGATCAGGGCGACAGGCTTCGGGGTCATCGTCGCGTCGTCCTGCGACTTCAACACGCCGATCTCGAGCAGGGTTTTCTTCGCATCCTGGGTGTGGCCGACGTCGTCGTAGAACCAGAGGGTTTGGGGTACGCGCCCCTGCTTTACGTCAGCCAAGAACCGCTTCAAGCGGGGGATGTTACCGCCATCTTCTCCCCACCAGACACGACCGTCCCGATCAAATTCGAGAAACTTCGACTTCTTCACCCGCCAATACGTCCCCGGTGGCGGTCCTTCGATGAGCCTGCCGCTCGGACAGGTGATCTGATAAATGCCTTCACTGTAGTAATTTCGCGCCGACATGTCTCCGGAGGTCCAGGGACCGCGCGGATCGTTATCGAGATTGGAATAGCGAGCCTCCATCTCCGCGGTGCGTCCGAGAAGGTTCGGTCGCCAGAGATCCCGATCTTTCGCTACCACCAACACGTAATCGTGATCCTCGGAAAAAAATTGTGCGGTGTTCTTCGGTGAAAAATTCTTCTGCCAAATCACGCTAGCGACAAACGCACGCTCTCCGAAGATCTCGTCGATGATCGCCCTCGCCCGATGCACCTCGTTGTCGTCGAGCGTCATCCACAGGCTGCCCCGCTCCGACATCAGCTCCCGCAGCATCACCAGCCGCGGCCACATCATGCACAGCCACTTGTCGTGACGCAGCATGTCCTCGGAGTTCACCGGGTTGGACTTGAGCCACTCCCGCATGATCGGGGAGTTCACGTTGTCGTTGTAGCTCCAGTTCTCGTTGCCGGTGTTGTACGGCGGGTCGATGAACACGAGGTCCACCTTGCCGGCGTAGCGCGGCAGCAGGCTCTTCAGCGCGTGCAGGTTGTCGCCGTGGATGATGAGGTTGCCCGCGAGGTCCGCGGGGCCGACCGACTTGTCCGCATGGGGAATCAGCGGGCGGTAGGGAACCGTCAGGTGATGGTTGTAGACGTATTCCTTGCCCTTGAACAGGAGCTCAGGCATCGGCGAGCGGCGGCGGTGGGGAGCGAGCCCCGATGCTACTAGACCCGGGGGCCGCGCTCAAAGCGCATCGGCAAGGGGAGCCAGCAGCGCCTGGATGTCTTCTTCGGTGATCAGCGTGCCGCCCGGCCGGCCCTCGCCCAACAGCGCGTCGGCCAGTGCCTGCTTGCGCTTCAGCAGCTCCTGGATGCGCTCCTCCACGGTTTCGCGCGCGATCAGCTTGTAGACGAATACCGCCTTGTCCTGCCCGATGCGGTGGGCTCGTGCCGTCGCCTGTGCCTCCACCGCCGGGTTCCACCACGGGTCGTAGTGGATCACGGTATCGGCCGCCGTCAGGTTGAGTCCGGTGCCCCCGGCTCTCAGGCTGATCAGGAACACGTTGGCTTCGCCCGCCTGAAAGCGTTTCACCGGGGTGGAGCGGTCGGCGGTGGAGCCGTCCAGTCGGACGTGCGCGATACCCAGGGCGGGCAGCTCCGGCTCGATCAAGTCGAGCATCGAGGTGAACTGGGAGAAAAGTAGCACGCGCTTTCCCTCGGCGCGAAGCTCCCCCAGCATCTCGCGCAGCGCTTCCAGCTTCGCCGAGACGCCATGCGCGGCCTTCGCCGCCGGCGCCTTCACCAGCCGCGGATCGCAGCACGCCTGGCGCAGCTTGAGCAAGGCGTCGAGGATCACGATCTGGCTGCCGGCGATGCCCTTGTTTCCGATCGCCTGCCGAAGCTTGCGGTCCATCGCCAGGCGCAGCGCCTCGTAGAGGTCGCGCTGCGCACCCTGAAGCTCCACATGGCGCACGATCTCGGTTTTCTCGGGAAGGTCGTCCAGAACCTCCGCGCGGGTGCGGCGCAGGATGAAGGGCCGCACCCGGCGCACCAGCCGAGCCAGGCGCTCGGCGTCCGCCTCCTTCTCGATCGGATTGCGCCAGGCCCGGTTGAACTGCTTCGCGTCGCCGAGGAATCCCGGCAGGAGGAGGTCGAAGTGCGACCACAGCTCGCCCAGCTGGTTTTCGATCGGGGTGCCGGTGAGAGCGATGCGGTGCCTGGCATCGAGGGCCGCGGCCGCCGCGCGCGTGCGAGTGAGCGCGTTCTTCAGGAATTGCGCCTCGTCGAATACCACCACGTGGAAGCTTTGCGCTTCGAGCACCTCGCGGTCGCGCGCCAGCAACGGATAGCTCGTGAGCACCAGGTCGGCCTCGCGGATCCGCGCGTGGAGCTCGCCGCGCTTGGCGCCGTGGAGCAACAGCACCCGCAGGTCCGGCGTGAAGCGCCGCGCTTCTTCCCACCAGTTGGGTAACACGCTGGTGGGGGCCACCACCAGGCTCGGCCGGTCGGCGCGCCCCGAGGCCTTCTCCAGCTGGAGGTGCGCCAGCGCCTGGACCGTCTTTCCGAGGCCCATGTCGTCGGCGAGAATGCCCGCGAGATCGAGCTCGCGCAGAAACTGCAGCCAATCCAGCCCTGCCTGCTGGTAGGGTCGCAGCCGGGCGCGGAATGACGCCGCGGGCGGCGCGCTCGCGACACCGCGGAAATCCCCAAGCCGTTCACGAAGGGCCGTCAGGTCGGCCGACGGCCGCGAAGGCGCGGTGGCGAGAAGCGCCGCCTCCACCCTCGAAAGGCGCAGCTTCCCGCCGACGAGCGGGCGCTCGAACCCCAATGCATCGATCAGGGGCATGAGCAGTTGCCGCAGGCGCGTGGCCGGAATCCGGATGAGGAATCCCTGCCCGGCGTCGAGTATCGCGACGGAGCCCTCGCCGGCATTCTCGAGCCACTGCACCGGCCGTGGCGTCCGGGCGATCCAGTCCGTGAGCGCGGCCACGATCGGAACGCGGGCCCCGTCGACATCGACCCCGAGCTCGAGGTCGAACCATTGCGGGCTGTCTCCGGGGATGAGGGATTCGTGGACCTCGCTCGCTTCGTGCAGTCGATACGGGAAGCCGGGGTCGGCGTCGATGCGCATCCCGGCCGCCGCCGCGGCGTCGAGCAGACGGGGCGCCGCGCCCGCCCAGGCCGCGGCCGAGCCATCGCCCGGACTCATGCAGGCACGATTCGCGTCCAGCCGATGCAGCGCGACGTAGCCCGACGCGACCAGCGGCACGAAACCCGCGGCGGCGAGCCTGCGCCGCACCTCGGCTTCGGCTGGCCGGTCGCGCAGGAGAACCCGTTCGATCCCACTGGCGTCGCGCCAGCGCAGCGCGCCCCCTGCCTGCGCCGAATCCTCAAGACAGACTCCCTGCGGATAGTCGAACCACAGCTCGGCCACCCAACGCTCGCGATCCGCCGCGCGGCCGCGCCCGAACTCGCGAAACCTGCCGCGCGCGAAACGCAGCCGCGCCTGCGGGCGCACGGGCTTGATCACCAGCTCGGCCGGAATGCGCTTCGACACCCCCTCGAGCCCGTGCGCCCTTGCCGCCGCGTCGAGGGAGGAGAAAAAGGCCGCGGCGCCCGGGTCATCGATCTCGGGCATGCGCAGCAGTTGCGCGGCCACGGCGGGAATGACGTCGAGCTCCAAATCGCCAATCTCAGCACGGGAGCGATCCAGGTATGCGGGCGGATCGCACGCGATCGCGACCAGGCCGCGGCGCTCGGGCTCGGAGTCCACACCCCACGTTCTGCCTCCACGCTCGCCTTCAACCAGTCGCAGGCGGGCGGACACTGCGGCTCCTCGACGCAACCACCCGGGAGAGTCGAGCCGCAGCGGCGGGCGTCCCGCGCCCCATTCGACCGCATCGAAGCAACGCATCCGCCCCGTGGCCAACGCGCGGTCGAGAGCGACCCGACCAGCCTCGCCTTCGATGCTCCACGAGTCGCCGAAAACGGAGCGAGATAAGCGCGTGAGGGCGTTGCAGGCGGCCATATCGGGGAGCGAGAGATAGCCCGGACCCTCGCGCCGGGTGTACAGCCAGGACAGGTCGGGGGCACCCGATACCCTGATCGACCCATCCTTCAGGATCCTCGCCTTGAGTACTTTGAGCTCGCCCCCGTCATCGCGGAGCGCGTAGACGACGCATTCCCCGATCGAGGGCGTCGCGGCCGGGCGGGACAGCGTTCGTCCGAACCGCTCCAGCCACTCCTGCGCCTCGCGGGATACGATCACCGGCGCAGGCACGGTGGGACCGGGCCGGACGCTCGGTAACCCCAGCGCCGGTCGCAAGGCGAGCCAGTTGATCGCCACGCACGCCACATGCTTGCAGTCCAGCGCCATCGGGCAGCTGCAGCGGCCCTGGAGAGCCACGAGCTTTCCCGTTCGGTCGAAGCCCAGCGCCAGCGTCTGGAAATAAGGGGCGGCGCGGCTGCCGACACAAGTCGATTCCAGCTCGACGCGCTCCGCATTGCCCCGCTCGGTGGAAATACGGCCGCGCCCCGCCCTCGCATACTGGTACCCGCGCGCGAGATCGGTTTCGTCCAGCAGGCCCCGCAGCAGCTGGCGCGCGCGGGCCAAACGGGCCTCACTTGCGGCGTCAGCCATCGCCCCCTCCCCGCACGGCGAGCCGGCTCATGGATGCCGCCGCACAAACCGCCGCAGCGATGGCTGCGGCGAAGGCGACCCCGATCCCCCACGGCACCAGCGCCATCGCCAGTACGAAGAAGAACGCGCCGAATCCCGTGAGCCCCACCACGAAGCCGCGCGCGAGCCGCGCCAGCGAGCCGGGGCCGTACAGGG
>JBBQBW010000185.1:0-5920 GCA_038318025.1 Burkholderiales bacterium
CGTGCCGAAAAGCGCCATCGGATCCAAGTTACCCTGGAGCGCCACGCGGTCGCCCACCCGGGCGCGCGCCCCGGCGAGTGAGGTCTGCCAGTCCACTCCCAGCGCGTCGGCCCCGGCCCCGGCCATCGCCTCCAGCCAACCGCCGCCGCCTTTGGTGAACAGGATGCGGGGCACAACCCGGCCCTGGGCGGAGCGGGTGAGGCCGGCGAGCACGCGCCGCGAGTACTCGAGGGAGAATTCGCCGTAGGCAGCCTCGGACAGCGCCCCACCCCAGGTATCGAACACCATCACCGCCTGGGCGCCGGCGTCGATCTGCGCGTTGAGGTAGGCGGTGACGGCGCGGGCGTTGATGTCGAGGATGCGGTGCAGGAGGTCGGGGCGCGAATAGAGCATCGACTTCACCAGGCGGAAGTCGTCGCTGCCGCCGCCCTCCACCATGTAGCAGGCCAGGGTGAAGGGGCTGCCGGAGAACCCGATCAGGGGCACGCGGCCAGCGAGCGTCTTGCGGATCAGCGCGACCGCGTCGAACACATAGCGCAGGCGCTCGAGGTCCGGCACCGCGAGCGCCGCCACGTCGGTCTCGGTGCGCAGCGGCCGTTCGAACTTGGGGCCCTCGCCTTCGACGAAGTGCAGCCCCAGCCCCATGGCGTCGGGGACGGTGAGGATGTCCGAGAACAGGATCGCCGCGTCGAGGGCGAAGCGCTCCAGCGGTTGCATCGTCACCTCGCAGGCGAGCTCGGGCGTCTTGGCGAGCTTGAGAAAGCTGCCCGCCTGGCGGCGCGTGGCGTTGTACTCCGGAAGGTAACGGCCGGCCTGGCGCATGATCCAGATCGGCGTATACGGCGTGGGCTCGCGCATCAGCGCGCGCAGGAAGGTGTCGTTCTGCATGGCGCGATTTTCTCACGCCGCGGCCTCGCCCCGGATTCAGAGCCGCGCGTCGAGGAACCGGCGCAACGACTCGAGGTATCGCGGGTGGATCGAGAGGTCCCCGTGTCCCATTCCCGGCAGGCTCACGTAGGTGGCCGGCCCGGCCCAGCGTTGCGCGAGCCGGTGCGAGCGATCCGCCGTGATCAGCGTGTCCGCCTCGCCCGCCAGGACCAGCACCGGCATCGTGAGCCGCGGCGCGTGGGCCATGGAGTCGAAGTGGTGCCGCAACAGCGGCCCCACGGGCAGCCACGGATAGAAGGACCTCGCGACCTCGAGCGCGCTGTCGAAGGGCGACGTGAGGACCACGCACGCGGGCGCCGTCGCCGCCGCCACCTGCACCGCCACCCCGGCCCCGAGGCTGCGGCCGTGGAGCGCCACGCGCTGCCCATCGAGGGCGCCATGCAGGCGCGCCCATTTCACGATCTCGATGCCGTCGGCCACCAGGGCGGTCTCGGTGGGCTTGCCGCCGCTCGTGCCGTAGCCCCGGTAGTTCATGAGCAGGACGGCGCGGTCGCCGTAGGCGCGCGCGGCACCCTCGGCGTTGGCCGTCACCTCCTCCGCGTTGCCGCCGAAATAGATCACCACCGGGGTTCGCGATGAGCGCGGGCGCACCAGCACGCCGGCCAGCACCGTGCCGTCGGCCGCGGTGAGGCGCACCTCCTCGTAGCTCCAGCCATCGGGGGCGCGTGGCGCGGTGCGCACCGGCTGGGGATAGAAGATCAGCCGCTCCTGGGTGAGCCAGACGAACCCGGCGATACCCAGGTAGCCGCCCAGGATTGCCCCCAGCAGGACGAGGACCGCGCCCACGACGCTCAGCGGGGCAGGTCCGAGGCTCCCATCAGGAAGGCGTCGATCTCGTGCGCGCACTGGCGTCCCTCGCGGATGGCCCAGACGATGAGCGATTGGCCGCGCCGCATGTCACCCGCGGCGAACACCTTTGCGACCGAGGTGGCGTAGGCGCCTTCCCCGTCGGTCGCGGCGCGCACGTTGCCCCGCGGGTCGCGCTCGACCGCGAGCTGCTCGAGGAGGCCCTCGCGCACCGGATGCACGTAGCCCATCGCCAGAAGCACCAGCTGGGCGGGAATCGTGAACTCCGTCCCCTGCACCTCCTTCATCGCCATGGCGCCGCGCTCTTCGCGGACCCACTCGACGTGGCAGGCGGTGAGGCTGTCGACCCGCCCGTCCTTGCCGTGGAACGCCTTGGTCGCCACGGCGAAGTCGCGCTCGGCGCCTTCCTCGTGGGAGGACGAGGTGCGCAGCTTGAGCGGCCAGTAGGGCCACACCAAGGGCTTGTCCTCCTCCTCCGGGGGCATCGGCATCAGCTCGAAGTTGGTGACCGACGCCGCGCCCTGGCGGATCGAGGTGCCGATGCAGTCGCTGCCGGTGTCGCCGCCGCCGATCACCACCACGTGCTTGCCGGTGGCGAGGATCGGGTCCGGCACCTTGTCGCCCGCCACGCGCTTGTTCTGCTGCGGCAGGAACTCCATGGCGAAATGCACGCCCGCGAGCTCGCGTCCCGGGACCGGCAGCTCGCGCGGGTGCTCCGACCCCCCGGTGAGCGCCACGGCGTCGAACCCGTCGAGCAGCTCTTTCGCGGGCATCGTGACGCCGACGTGCACGCCGGTGCGGAAGGTGACGCCCTCGGCGCCCATCTGCTCGATGCGTCGGTCGATGTGGTGCTTCTCCATCTTGAAGTCGGGGATGCCGTAGCGCAGCAGGCCGCCGATGCGGTCGCTCTTCTCGAATAGCGTCACGTCGTGGCCGGCGCGGGCGAGCTGTTGCGCGCACGCCATTCCCGCGGGTCCCGAGCCCACCACAGCGACCTTCTTGCCCGTCTTGCTCTTGGGCGGCAGCGCCGCCACCCAGCCCTCGGCCCAGCCCTTGTCGATGATCGCCTGCTCGATCGATTTGATGGTGACCGGGTCGTCGCTGATATTGAGGGTGCACGAGGCTTCGCACGGCGCGGGACACACCCGCCCGGTGAACTCGGGGAAGTTGTTGGTGGAGTGCAGGATCTCGAGCGCGTCGCGCCAATGGCCCCGGTACACCAGGTCGTTCCAGTCGGGGATGATGTTGTTCACCGGGCAGCCGGTCTGGCAGAACGGGATGCCGCAGTCCATGCAGCGCGCGCCCTGCTGCGCCATCTCCTGGTCCGGCAGCGCACGCACGAACTCGCGATAGAACTTCACGCGCTCGGGGACCGGGGTGTACGGCCGGTCCCTCCGCTCGATTTCCATGAATCCGGTGATCTTTCCCATGTGTCATCCCCGCGAAGGCGGGGACCCAATTTTCGTTAGTCGTTGGCGCGAATCTCGACGCGCGGCGTGGGCTGCTCGTTCTGAAGTTTCTCCTGCGCCATCTCGGCAAGCGCCCGGCGGTACTCGAGGGGCATCACCTTCACGAAGCGGGGCAGGTAGGCGCCCCAGTTCTCCAGCACGCGGCGGGCGCGCTCGCTGCCGGTGTAGAGAAGGTGGCGCTGCACCAGGCCCTTCAGCATCTCGTCGTCGTGGCCCGAGACGTGGTCGATCTTCACCTTGCCGTGGCCTTCCAGCTCGAGGTTGCCGCCCTCGGCGGCCGCGTGCTCCTCCTCGGGGATCGGCTCCAGCTCGACCATGGCGAGGTTGCAGCGCTGCGTGAAGTCGCCATCCTCGTCGAGAACGTAGGCGATGCCGCCCGACATGCCGGCGGCGAAGTTGCGCCCGGCCTTGCCCAGCACCACCACCGTGCCGCCGGTCATGTATTCGCAGCCGTGGTCGCCCACGCCTTCCACGACCGCCGTGGCGCCGGAGTTGCGCACGCAGAAGCGCTCGCCGGCCACGCCGCGGAAATAGCCCTCCCCGCCGATCGCCCCGTACATCACGGTATTGCCGATGATGATGTTGTCTTCAGGGACGATGGGGCAGTCCTTCGGCGGGTAGACGATGATGCGTCCTCCCGAAAGCCCTTTGCCGACATAGTCGTTGGCATCGCCCTCGAGCTCGAACGTGACGCCGTGCGCCAGCCACGCGCCGAAGCTCTGGCCCGCCGTGCCGTTGAATTTCACGTGGATCGTGTCGTCGGCGAGTCCCGCGTGGCCGTAGCGCCGCGCGACCTCCCCGGAGAGCATCGCGCCGACGGTGCGGTTGCGGTTGTAGATGCGGCTTTCGATCGACACCGGCTTCTTCGAGGCGAGTGCCGCGGCCGCGCGGGCGATGAGTTCGTGGTCGAGCGCGCCCGCCAGGCCGTGGTTCTGCGTGTCCATCATGCTGATGGCGACACCTTCGGGCACCTGGGGACGGTGGAATAGCTTCGTGAAGTCGAGCCCGCGCGCCTTCCAGTGCTCGATGCCGGTGCGGGTGTCGAGGAGGTCCACGCGGCCCACCAGTTCCTCGAAGCGGCGCATCCCGAGGCGCGCCATCCACTCGCGCACCTCCTCGGCCACGAAGAAGAAGTAGTTGATCACGTGCTCGGGCTTGCCCTGGAACTTGGCGATCAGCGCGGGATCCTGGGTGGCGATTCCGACCGGGCAGGTGTTCAGGTGGCACTTGCGCATCATGATGCAGCCCTCGGCCACCAGGGGCGCGGTGGCGAAGCCGAACTCGTCGGCGCCCAGGAGCGCCCCGATCACCACGTCGCGGCCGGTCTTCATCTGGCCGTCCGCCTGGACCGAGATGCGCCCGCGCAGCTTGTTGAGCACCAGCGTCTGCTGCGTTTCGGCGAGCCCGATCTCCCAGGGGCTGCCGGCGTGCTTGACCGAGGAGAGAGGCGACGCCCCGGTGCCGCCGTCGTGGCCGGAGATGGTGACGTGGTCGGCCTTGGCCTTCGCGACACCCGCCGCGATCGTGCCCACGCCGATCTCGCTCACCAGCTTGACCGAGATGCGCGCCGCGGGATTCACATTCTTCAAGTCGTGGATCAGCTGCGCCAGGTCCTCGATCGAGTAGATGTCGTGGTGCGGCGGCGGCGAGATGAGGCCCACGCCCGGCACCGTGTGGCGCACCTTGGCGATGTACTTGGAAACCTTGTGGCCCGGAAGCTGCCCCCCCTCCCCCGGCTTGGCGCCCTGGGCCATCTTGATCTGCAGGTCGTCGGCGTTGACCAGGTATTCGGTGGTGACGCCGAAGCGCCCGGCCGCGACCTGCTTGATTGCCGAGCGCATCGAGTCGCCGTTGGGAAGCTTCGCGTAGCGCACCGGGTCCTCGCCGCCCTCGCCGGTGTTGGACTTGCCGCCGATGCGGTTCATCGCCACCGCGAGCGTCGAGTGCGCCTCGTGGGAGATGGACCCCAGCGACATGGCGCCGGTGGCGAAGCGCTTCACGATGTCGGCTGTGCTCTCGACCTCCTCGATCGGCACCGGCGTCGCGGCCTCCTTGATGCGGAAGAGCCCGCGCAGCGTGAGGAGCCGCTCGCCCTGATCGTTGATGAGCCGGGAGTATTCCTTGTAGGTGGCGTAGTTGCCGGAGCGCGCGGCGTGCTGCAGCTTGGCGATCGAATCCGGCGTCCACATGTGTGCTTCGCCCCGGGTGCGATAGGCGTAATCGCCGCCCGGGTCGAGCTGGTTGCGGTAGAGCGGCGCGTCGGAGTACGCGAGGCGGTGCAGGCGCACCGCTTCCTCGGCGATCTGGGCGAGCCCAACGCCTTCCACGGCGGTGGAGGTGCCCTCGAAATACTTGTCCACGAAGGGCGAGTTCAGCCCGATCGCCTCGAAGATTTGGGCGCCGCAGTACGACTGGTAGGTGGAGATGCCCATCTTCGACATCACCTTGAGGAGCCCCTTGCCGATCGCCTTGATGTAGCGCTTGATCACCTCTTCCTCGGTGACCTTGGTCGGCATGGCATCGCGCATGTCGGCAAGGGTGGCGAAGGCGACGTTCGGATGGATCGCTTCGGCTCCGAAACCCGCGAGGCACGCGAAGTGGTGCACCTCGCGCGCGCTGCCGGTCTCCACGACCAGGCCCGCCCGCGTGCGCAGCCCCGCTCGCACCAGGTGGTGGTGCACCGCAGCGGTGGCGAG
>JBBQBW010000186.1:0-5912 GCA_038318025.1 Burkholderiales bacterium
CTCCCGCCACCGCCCCGTTCATCCCGGCCTGCCCGCCGTTGGAGCGCGAATGGCTCGACCGGCTGGAATCGGCCCACACAGAGCAGGAGCTGGTCCTCGCCGTGAGGGCCTTCGTCGCCAGCTGGCATCCGGCGACCCTCGAGCTGATTCCCGAAGTCGCGCGCCCGGTGCGCGTCACCACGCGCGAAGAGATCGCGGCCTTGGCCTACGAGCTAGCCCGCGCCCGGCTGCGCGCCGCGATCCCCCACGATGTGGACGAGTGGGTGACCCGCATGCACGTCTTCTTCTCCCAGGCCGCGTCCCGCGCGGCCATGCTCGCCGCCACGTCAGCCAAGGCCTGAGCGCGCCGCGCGCCGCGGCCTGAAACCTTTGGCGCGACCCGGGGCCTGATGGGTACCCATTTCCTCACGTTCCCAGACCAAAAGTGAAGATCAGCGCCAAGCACCTCCCCCGCTATCGGCAGATCGCGCGCCTCCTGTGGAAGTACGGCCGCTCCGACCTCGTAAACCAGATGAACGTGAGCGATCCGCTGGACACCGACCAGCCCGCCACGCCTGCCACCGCCAACGGCAACGGCAAGGCCACGCCCAAGGACCTCGCCAACGACCTGGAGGCCATGGGCCCCACGTTCGTGAAGCTGGGTCAGGTGCTCTCGAGCCGGCCCGACCTCCTCCCCGAGGCCTACCTGGAGGCGCTGGAGCGCCTCCAGGACAAGGTGAAGCCGTTCCCCTACGCCGAGGTCGAGAAGATCGTCGCGGGCGAGCTCGGGGTGCGGATCTCCAAGGCGTTCTCGCGCTTTGACGTCGAGCCGATCGCCGCGGCCTCCTTGGGCCAGGTGCATGGCGCGGCGCTCCGCGACGGGCGCGAGGTGGTGGTGAAAGTGCAGCGGCCCGGCATCGGCGAGAAGATTGCCGACGACTTCGAGGTGCTGGCGCAGATCGCCGAGTTCCTCGAGGCGCACACCGAAACCGGCAAGCAGCACCGCATCACGGAGGTGCTGGAGCAGTTCCGAATCACCATCAACCACGAGCTCAACTATGAGCGCGAGGCGCGCAACCTGGTGACCATGGGCCAGAACCTCGCCGAGTTCCCGCAACTCGTGGTGCCGCAGCCGGTGTTCGATTTCAGCACCCGGCGCGTGCTCACCATGGACTACGTGAGCGGCCACAAGATCACCAAGGTGAGCCCCATCGCCCGCCTGGACATGAACGGCGCGGCGCTGGCCGACGAGCTCTTCCGCGCATATCTCAAGCAAGTGCTGGTGGATGGCCTTTTCCACGCCGATCCCCACCCGGGCAACGTGTTCCTAACCGACGACAACCGCATCGCGCTGCTCGACCTGGGAATGGTGGGCCACACCACGCCCGGCATGCAGCAGAACCTGCTGAAGATCCTCATCGCCATCAGCGAGGGCAAAAGCGAGGACGCGGGCAAGGTGATCGAGGCGATCAGCGAGGCCAGCGAGGAGTTCGACCGCGCCACGTTCCACAAGCGCCTCGCGCAAGTGGTCGCCGACCAGCGCGACCTCGAGCTGCAGCAGCTCAACGTGGGCGCCACGCTGCTCAAGGTGACGCGCATCGGCTCGCAGGCGGGAATCTACGTCCCCAGCGAGCTCACGGTGCTCGGCAAGACGCTGCTGCAGCTGGACGAGGTGGGCAAGATCCTCGACCCGGAGTTCGATCCGAACGCCGCGATCCGCCGCAATGTGGCGAAGATCATGTCGCAGCGCATGAACCGCGACGCGACCCAGGGCAGCATCCTCTCGTCGCTGCTGGAGATGAAGGACTTCATCGGCGGGCTGCCGATGCGCGTGAACAAGGTGCTGGACGCCGTCGGCAACAAGGAGATGGAGGTCCAGATCCGCACGCCGGACGCCGACATCTTCCTCGCGGGGCTTGAGAAGGTGGCCAACCGCATCACCACCGGGATCGTGCTGGCGGCGCTCATCATCGGCGCGTCGCTGCTGATGCGGGTAGAAACGGACTTCCGGATCTGGGGGTACCCCGGGCTGGCGATGCTGCTTTTCACTGCTGCCGCCGGGGGCGGGTTCTGGCTCGTGATCATGATTCTCACGAATGACCGGAGGACCTTCAAGCGGGGCATTGGGAGTGGGCGGAAGTAAGCGACGCTGGGCGGTAAACCTTTGGAACACGGATGCAAACTCACCCATCTCGCCGCTGCCCGCCTTCCGATTGTGACTTCATCCCATCAATCCGATTCATCCCCATCCCCAGGTTTACTGCCCAACGTAAGCCACAACTGCCCGGAGTCCCGATGAAGGCGCTGACCCCCGGGTTCATTCGATAAGTGGGTAATCGCGGGAAGTCGCGAGCCCCGACATTTCCTCGAGTTGCGAGTAGGCAGGCAGGTCGGGGATGACGAAGCGGGCTACAAGGACATCGTCCAACAAGGCGCGGTAGTCGGGGCGAGCGTGGAGCTCGAGCAGCAGCCCGCGCAATCGTTGCACCGCGGCGGGGTCCACGCCCGGCGCGGCCACCAGCAGCGGGATGGGCGTCCACGGCGTCGAGGCCAGGGGCAGGATGTCGTCCAGCCGCCGCGGCTCGTGGTGACGCACGAGATCGAGGTAGAAGCCGTCGAGCGCGATCAAGTCGACCTCTCCGCCCTTCAGCGCTTCCAGCGTCTTCGCCGGGGTCATGAACGGCCCCTTTGATTCCGCGAACAACCTGGGCCGCCGCGACGAGACAAACTGCGAGAGGTGGGCGCGCGGCGCGTTGAAGCCCGACTGCGAGTCGGCCGCCATCCAGCCGAAGCGGTGGCCGAAGGCGTCCTCCAGACGCGACCAGCGACTCGAGGCGCGGGCGAGGAAATCGCTGCAATACCTCGGCTGGCTTGCGTAGCGCCCGGGTGACGGAACCGGCGCCGCGATCGCCTGCATGGCCCGGTCGGCGCGGGTGAAGGGCCAGCCGCACATGAAGGCGCCGAAAAGCTCCGGCTCGCGCCACAGCGTCTCGATGGGCTTGGGAAAGCCGTGCTCGATGAAGGCCACTTCCGTTTCGATCTGCGCGAACACGCGCTCGAAGAGCGCTCGCCAGGCGCGGGCCGCGTCGGGCACCGCGTTGTACATCCGGAACGAGGTCACCAGCGCCACAGGGGCTCAGTCGAAGTAATTGTCGGCGGCGAAGCGCGGGTCAGCTTCCGCCGGCACCTTCATCACCGCGCTCGCCCGCGCCACCAGGCCGGCGCCCGGCACTTCGAGCAGGCCCGAGGCGAAGAGCTGGTTGCGGGTCACGCGCAGGATCTCGAGGCGGCCCTCCAGCCACGCGTCGCGCGGCGCGGACGCGAGGAAATCGCAGGTCATCGACACGGTGGGCAGGAAGCGCGACTGCCGGCCCTGGATGTTGGAGCCCACGGTGAGCAGCACGTCGGCGACACTCGCCACCATGCCGCCGTGGCAGGCCCCCGCGGCGTTGCAATGTTTCTCCTCGATGCGCAGCCCCAGGATGAACGTGGTGCCGTCCCACTTCGCGAAGAAGGGGCCGGTGTTGTTGAGGAAGCCGCTCGCGGGGAGCCGCAACGGGCGAAACCTCGCGGGGACTTCCATGATCACGCGAAGCGCAGCCGCTGGCCCACGCCCTGGCGCCGGCCCTTCTCGAGCATCGCATGGCCCAGGGCGATGTCGGTGATCGAAAGCCCGCGGTGCCAGAAGAGGATGGTCTCGTCGTCGCGCTCGCGGCCGGCCTTCAGTCCCGCCACGATCTGCCCCAGCTCCGCGTGCAGGTTCTCCTCGTTCAGCCGGTCGCTGTCGACGTGGCGGCGCAGCGCGCCGAAGGGCAGGCCCTTGCGGCACTGGCCCCAGTCGTCCACCACCATCTTGTCCATGATGTCGGTGAGCGAGAGCTCCACCGCGCTCATGGTGCCGTAGGGAATCACCAGCGCGCCCGGCTTGATCCAGGCGGTGCGCAGCATCGGCGCGGGCGCGGGCAGGCGCGAGGCCTCGACCACGATGTCCGCGCCGCGCACGGTCGACTCCCAGTCGCCCATCACGCGGACCTCCTTGCCCAGGTCCTTCGAGAGGCGCTCGCCGAAGGCCTCGCGGCTTTCGGGGCGGCGCGAATGCACGCGGATCTCGTCGAAGTCGAACAGGCGGTCGAGCAGGCGCACGTTCCAGTACGACGTGCCGCGCGCCCCGATGTGGCCCAGGACCTTCGATCCCTTCCGCGCCAGGTACTTCGCGCCCAGCGCGGTCATGGCCCCGGTGCGCATGTCGGTGATGGCGGTGGCGTCGATCACCGCGAGCGGCATGCCGGTCTCGGGGTCGAAGAGGTTCAGGAGCGCCATCTCCGAAGGCAGGTTCTTCTTGTAGTTGTCGACGAAGTCGCTCACCACCTTCACGCCCGCCACGCCCAGCGGCTGCACGTAGCCGCGCAGGATGTTGAAGTGCCCCTTGGCGGAGGATTCAGGCACCAGGTGGACGCGCGGCTCCACCACCGTGAGCTTGCGGCCCTGAGCATCGAGGGCGGCCTCGACGCTGTCGAGCACCTCGTCGTCGGTCAGGGCGAGTTGTTCGACATCGAGACCGCTGAGGTAGGTGATGTCGATGCGCTGGTGCGCCGCACCACTCATTGCTGGGCCTTGATGCCGGCGCGCCGGACGATCTCGCCCCACTTGCGCCCTTCGGACTTGATCATGGCCTCGAAGGCTTCCGGCGTGTTGCCGACGGGCTCGAGGCCCAGGCCCGCCAGCTTGGCGCGCACGTCCTCGGTGGCGAGCGCCTCGGCCATGTCGGCCTGGATCTTATTCACGATCGCGCTTGGCGTTCCGGCGCGAGCCACGATGCCGTACCACGAGGTCACCTCGAAACCCGGAATGCCGCTTTCGGCCACCGTCGGCACGTCGGCCAGCTGCGGGCTGCGCTTCGGGCTCGCGATGGCGAGCGCCACCAGCTTGCCGCTCTTCACGTGCTGCAGCACGGTCGAGATGCCGGCGAACATCATCTGCACCTGGCCACCGAGGAGGTCGGTGACCGCGGGTGCCAGGCCCTTGTAGGGGATGTGCACCATCTTCACCTCGGCCTCGAGCTTGAGCAGCTCGCCCGCCAGGTGGGCGCCGCTGCCGGCGCCGGGGGAGGCGAAGTTGAGCTTGTCGGGGTTGGCCTTCGCGTAGGCCACCAGCTCCTTGAAGGTCTTCACCGGCACCGAGGGATGCACCACCAGCACGTTGGGCACCTGCGCCAGGTTGGTGACCGGCGTGAAGTCCCGGGCGGTGTCGAAGGGCAGGTTGGCGAACAGGATCGGGCTCACCGTGAGGTTGCCGGCGGGCGCGAGCGTCAGCGTGTAGCCGTCGGGCGCGGCGCGCGCGCCCTCGGCCATGCCGATGTTGCCGGCAGCGCCGACCTTGTTCTCGATGACGACGGGCTGGCCCCACTTCTGCGACAGCTTGTCGCCGACGACGCGCGGGAGCTGGTCCGCGACGCCTCCGGCGGCGAAGGGGACGATGATGCGCACCGGCTTCGTGGGCCACGGCTCCTGGGCTATGGCGGGGAGCGAGAGGACCAGGGCAGCGGCGAGATGGGTCAGGGCTTTCATCGGGACTCCGGGCAGTTGTGGCTTACGACGGAAGTAAATCTTTGGAACACGGATAAACACGGATGACAACGGATGAACTCGGATATGGCGGGGCATGTCGGATGAAAGTTTCGCCGGTGATTTTCGAACGCCCAACTCCCTTGCCGGCATTCGATGTGGGTTATACCTTTCCGTGATCCGTGTTCATCCGTCGTCATCCGTGTTTATCCGTGTTCCAAAGGTTTGCACTCAAACGCCAGCCCCGCTGCCATTCACCATCGGCAGGTCGAGGCCCACTGTCTGCGCGCACGCCACCGCGGCTTCGTACCCCGCATCGGCGTGGCGCATGACGCCGGTGCCGGGATCGTTGCGCAGCACGCGCCCAAG
>JBBQBW010000187.1:0-5893 GCA_038318025.1 Burkholderiales bacterium
CAGGTCTTCCGGCTTGTTCATGAGGTCCACGTCGATGATCTCGAAATCCATGCCCTTTTCGTAGAGCACGATCCGGCACCGGTGGCTAAAGGGATCGGTGATCCCCGAGTAGAGCGTCATCATTTCAGCGTACGTCCTTCCAGAATTCCTGCTTGAGCAACAACGTTAGAACGATGAACACCACCAGAAAGAACAGAACCAGGACGCCCCATTGCTGGCGGCTCTTCTGGTTCGGCTCCCCGACATAGGCGAGGAAATTCACCAGGTCCGCGACATAACGGTCGTATTCGAGGGGGGAGAGGGTGCCGCGGCCCTCCATCACGAGCTTGCGGGTCTCGTGGGTGTCGCCGGTGGCGTGATCCTGCTTCTGGGTCACCTGCAGCGCCTGCCCGCCCTGCAGGTCCCACAGCACGTGCGGCATGGCCACGTTCGGGAAGACGGAGTTGTTCCAGCCCGACTTGGCGGCCGGATCGCGGTAGAAGCTGCGCATGTACGTGTAAAGCCAGTCGGGGCTGCGCGAGCGCGCGATCAGCGACAGGTCCGGCGGCACCACGCCGAATGCGGCCTTGGCCACGGAAGGCGCCATGGCGGCGGCCATCGATTCGCCGACCTTTTCCCCCGTGAAGAGCAGGTTCTCCCGGATCTGGTTCTCGGTGAGGCCGATCTCCGTGAGCCCCGCGTAGCGCATGGCGGTGGCGCCATGGCAGTTGAGGCAGTGGTTCACGAAGGCCTGGGCACCGCGCTGGAGCGATGCCTTGTCCTGGACGTTGATCGGGGCATGGTCCAGCGTGACCTTGGGACCCGCGGCGAAGGCGAGCGCCGGGAGCGCCAGCAGCAGGAGGAGGAACTTTTTCATCACTTCGTCACCCTTTGCGGCACCGGCTTCTCGTGGTCCGAGGCGGTGTAGAAAGGCATCAGCAGGAAGAACAGGAAATAGACCACGGTGAGCACGCGCGCCACCCACAGCGCCACGTAGTCGCCTCCGACCACCGGCGTGCCCTTGCCGAACTCGCCCCATACGGTGGTCGGCTCGACCCCGAGGTAGCCCAGCACCAGGAACGAGATGATGAAGAGCGCGAACCAGGTGCGGTACTTCCCGCCGCGGTAGCGGATCGACTTGGTGCGGCCGCGGTCGAGCCACGGCAGAGCGAAGAAGATCAGGGTGGCCGCGCCCATCACCGCCACGCCCGGAAACTGGGAGCCGAACAGCGGCGGTACCGCGCGCAGCATCGCGTAGTAGGGCGTGAAGTACCAGACCGGCGCGATGTGCTCTGGGGTCTTCAGCGGATCGGCGGGAATGAAATTGTTGTACTCGAGGAAGTAGCCGCCCATCTCCGGTGAGAAGAACACGACCACCGAGAACACCAGCAGGAAGACCGCGAGGCCGAAGAGGTCCTTTACCGTGTAGTACGGGTGGAAAGGAATGCCGTCGACCGGCGTGCCGGTGCGCGGATCGAGGTTTTTCTTGATCTCGATGCCGTCCGGGTTGTTGGAGCCCACTTCCCGCAGCGCCATCAGATGCGCGGCCACGAGCCCCAGCAGCACCAGCGGCAGCGCGATCACGTGCAGCGCGAAGAACCGGTTGAGGGTCGCGTCGGAAACGTTGTAGTCGCCACGGATCCAGACGGCGAGCGCCTCCCCGATCAGGGGGATGGTGCCGAAGAGGTTGATGATGACCTGGGCGCCCCAGTACGACATCTGGCCCCATGGCAGCAGGTAGCCGAAGAACGCCTCGGCCATGAGCGCCAGGTACACCATCACACCGAAGATCCAGACCAGTTCGCGGGGCTTCCTGTAGGAGCCGTACATCAGGCCCCGCGCCATGTGCAGGTAGATGCAGATGAAGAAGAAGGAGGCGCCGGTGGAGTGGATGTAGCGGATCAGCCAGCCGCCGGGGACGTCGCGCATGATGTACTCGACGGATGCGAAGGCCTCCTGCGCGCTCGGCTTGTAGTTCATGGTGAGGAAGATGCCCGAGGTGATCTGGATCACCAGGCACACCAGCGACAGGACGCCGAAGTAGTACCAGAAGTTGAAGTTCTTCGGCGCGTAGTAGTCGGTGAGCTGCTCGCGGTACAGGCGCACCAGCGGGAAGCGCTGGTCGACCCAGGTGAGCACGCCGTTGAAGGGTCCCGCCCCGGTTACCGGGGCCTTTTCGGTCGCGGCCATCGGTCAGGCTTTCGTGTCTTCGCCGATCACCAGCACCATGTCGCTTGCGTACCGGTGCGGGGGGATCGTGAGGTTGGTGGGGGCCGGCGAGCCCTTGAAGACCCGCGCCGAGAGGTCGAAGCGCGAGTTGTGGCACGGGCAGTAGTAACCCCCCGGCCAGTCGCCTCCCATGTCGGAGGCGGCGCCGATTTCCTTCTTGAGGGTTGGGACGCATCCGAGGTGGGTGCAGACACCCGTCGCGACGAAATACTCGGGCTTGATGGCGCGCTCGGGGCCTTTCACGTACGGCGGCTGGATCGCGCTCCTGGACTGGGGGTCCGTGAGGACCGCGTCGTGGCCGCTCAGCGTGGCGAGCATCTCCGGGGTGCGGCGCAGGACCCAGATCGGCTTGCCGCGCCATTCCACCGTGATCTGCTGGCCCAGTTCGAGCTTGTCGATCTGCACCTCGACCGGAGCCCCGGCGGCGAGCGCCTTGGCGCTCGGGAACCAGCTTGCCACGAAGGGCACGGCGACCCCCGCGGCCGCGACGGCTCCGGTGGCGGAAGTGATGACGAGAAGCGTGCGACGCTTCTTCTCGTCGATTTGGTCACGGACGATGGCGGTCATTGGGGGCGAAGGGGGGTAAAGAGGCGCTGGGCGAGTTTAGTCCGGCATTTTAGCGGATTTGGCGGGCTCACTTAAAGCCCGGCGTGGGCGATTCCGATTGACGCGGCTGCGGGCACCTCCTAGATTCGCTTCTTTCCCCGAAGGGCTAGGCCATGACCATGGTGTCGGAATTCCGCGAATTCGCGGTGAAGGGCAACGTGATCGACCTCGCCGTCGGGGTGATCATCGGAGCGGCATTCGGCAAGATCGTCGACTCCCTGGTGAACGACATCGTGATGCCGGTGGTGGGGCGGATCTTCGGCGGCCTCACTTTCGCCGATTACTTCATCGCCCTGGCGCCCATTCCAGCGAATATCCCCCCCACCCTCGAGGCGGTGAAGAAGGCCGGGGTCCCGGTGCTCGCCTGGGGCAACTTCGTGACCGTGGCGATCAATTTCATCCTCCTCGCCCTCGTGATCTTCCTCATGGTCCGCCAGGTCAACCGGCTGCGCCGCTCGCCCGATCCCACCCCGGCGGTCCCGGCGCCCCCGCCGGAAGACATCCAGCTGCTGCGCGAGATCCGCGACGCAGTCCGCCGCTAGTCGATGCGCCGCATCTGGCTCCTCTTCGCCCAGGCCGTGACGGTCACCCTCGCGGCGCTGTTCGTGGTGAGCCTGGTGCGGCCCGACCTGCTGGCGTGGCGCTCGCAGGTGGTTGAAGTGCGGGAGGCGGCGCCTGCGGTCGCCTCCGCCGCGCCGGCCGCGATCCGGGCTAACTCCTTCAGCGAGGCGGCGCGCAAGGCGATCCCTTCCGTGGTGAACATCTCGGCCACGCGCCAGGTCCGCCGCCGCAATCCGCTGCTCGACGATCCCGCCTTCCAGCGCTTCTTCGGCGAGCGCTTCAACATGCCCCCGGAAACGCAGCTGTCCCTGGGATCGGGAGTGATCGTGAGCCGCGAAGGTTACGTGCTCACCAACGACCACGTGGTCGAGGGCGTGACCGACATCCAGGTGACGCTCCACGACGGCCGGACCACCGTGGGCAAGATCGTCGGCACCGACCCTGATACCGACCTCGCCGTGGTCCGCATCACGGTCCCGGGGCTCACCGCCGTCACCTTCGGGCAGTCGGACCAGACGCGGGTGGGCGACATCGTGCTCGCCATCGGCGACCCCTTCAGCGTGGGGCAGACCGTGACCATGGGCATCGTGAGCGCGGTGGGGCGCGAGGTCGGCTCGGCGAACCCGTTCGGCAGCTTCATCCAGACCGATGCCGCCATCAATCCCGGCAACTCCGGCGGCGCGCTGGTCGACGCCAGCGGCAACCTGATCGGGATCAACACGCTGATCTTCTCGCGCTCCGGCGGCTACCAGGGCATCGGCTTCGCGATTCCGGTGAGCCTCGCCAAGCGCGTGATGGAGCAGATCATCGAGACCGGCACGGTGGTGCGCGGCTGGTTCGGGGTGGAGGTGGCGCCGATCACGCCCGAGCTCGCCGAATCCCTCGGGCTGCGGGGCACCCAGGGCGCGATCGTGGGCGCGATCGAGCGCGGCAGCCCGGCGGAGAAAAGCGGCATGAAGCTGGGCGACGTGATCGTCGGCATCGGCGGGAAGCACGTGCCCGACCAGGGCGTGTTGCTCAATGCGATCGCCGAAGTGCCGCCGGGCAAGTCGGTGGCGGTGCGCGTGCTCCGCGGGCGGCAGGAGCTCACCCTCGACGTTCTCGTAGGCCGGCGCAAGCCCCGACCCCGGGCCGAATCCTAGGGACTGCTGGCCGGCGGCGTTCCCACCGGCTCGTCGGCCTTGCGGCGCCGCTCGATCGCCGCCCCGAACAGGATCCCCACCTCGTAGAGCAGGCACATCGGGACCGCCAGCGCGATCTGCGAGACCACATCCGGCGGCGTCACCACTGCGGCGATGATGAAGACACCCACGATCACGTAGCCGCGCCATTCGCGCAGCTGCGCGGTCGACACCAAACCCATCAGCACCAGCACCACAACGACCACCGGCACCTCGAAGGCGAGGCCGAAGGCCATGAACATCCCGAGCACGAAGTTGAAGTAGGCCTCGATGTCGGGAGCCACGGAGATGCTCTTGGGCGCGAAGCTCGCGATGAAAGAGAACACCTGCCCGAACACGATGAAGTAGCAGAACAGCATCCCGGTCACGAACAGGACGGTGCTGCTCACCACGATCGGTGCGGCCAGCCGCTTCTCGTGGGAATAGAGGCCAGGGGCCACGAACGCCCACACCTGGTAGAGGATGAAGGGCAGCACCAGCACGAACGCCGCCATGAACGCGATCTTCATCGGGATGAGGAACGGGCTGATCACCCCGGTAGCGATCATCTTCGAGCCTTCGGGGAGGCTTCGGATCAGCGGGAACGCGAGCAGGTCGTAGAGCTCGGCGCTGAAGTAGAGCGTGGGCGCGCAGGCGATGGCGAAGGCGATCAGCGACCACACCAGCCGCTGCCGCAACTCGACCAGGTGGGAGAGGAAAGTCTCCTGGCTGTCCGGGGTGTCCATGGCGGCCGTCAGGCCGGCGGCCGGGGCAGCGGCGCGACCGCCGGCGGCTCGATCCCCAGCTCCATCTGCGGCGATTCGGCCGCGGGCTCCGGCGGCTCGGACGCGAGGGCCGCATCCGGGGCGGGTTGCGATGCCGCATCTGGGGAGGATTGCGATCCCGCTTCCGACTTGGTCGCGAGCTCACGCTCGATCGAGTCCTGCGCCTCGCGCATCTCTCGCTCCATATCGGTCGCGCGCGACTCGACGTCGCTCTTGAACGAGCGGGCCGCGTTCTCGAACTCGGTCTTCACCTTCCCCAGCTCGGCCGCGTCCATCTCGCGGCTGATGTCGGCCTTCACCTGCGTCACGTAGCGCTGCAGGCGGCCAAACACGACCCCGGCGGTGCGGGCGACCTTCGGCAGCCGTTCGGGGCCGATCACCACCAGCGCCACGACGCCAATGACGAAGAGCTCGGGGAACCCGATGTCGAACATGCGGGAGCGGGCCGCGAGGCGGGACGCCTCAGCCCTTCTGCTTTTCCCGGACCTCGCCCTCGATGGTCGAGCCCTGGGCGGAGATTTCGCCCGGCTTCTTCGGCTCCTCGCCCTTCATGCCGTCTTTGAAGCCTTTGAC
>JBBQBW010000188.1:0-5872 GCA_038318025.1 Burkholderiales bacterium
TGTTGGTGTCGGGGTTGATCACCAGGTCCACCGGGCCGTACGACTCGATCGCCATGGCGTAGGTGTAATTGGTGTCACCGCGGGTGACGTTCGCCTCGTCGCCCTTGCCGGTGCGCGTGTTGTAGATGCGGTCGCGCGTGGCGTCGATGGAGATCGGGCCCGAGCCGCCGGTCATGATTGGCGTCACCGCGTGGGTGACCGGGTCGATCACCGTCGTGGAACCGTCGCCCACGTTGCTCACGTACACCTTGTTGGTGGCGGGATTCACCGCGACGTGGCTGGGACGCTGGCCCACGGCGACGGTGGTGGTCGCGTGGGTGGCGGTGTCGAGGATCGTGACGGTGTTCGACGAATAGTTGGCGATGTAGGCCTTGCGCAGCGCCGGGTCCACCGCGACGGCGCGAGGCTCGGAGCCGGCCGCGATCGGCGGCAGCACGGTCTGGGCCAGCGCCGGGACGGATAGCGATAGTAGGAGTGAAGCGGCGAACGGACGGACGCGCATGGAATTCCCTGTCGGCTTACTGACGGACAGCCGCCATCCTGGGGGCCGGGCGTGAAAACCAAGGGGGCCTCGGCGCGGCACCCTGCTGGTCCGATCGGCTCAGGAATTCAGGGAATCAACAAAAAACCCCGCCGCAGCGGGGTCTTCGACGAAGTAGAAACTTACG
Organism: Burkholderiales bacterium; assembly: GCA_038318025.1. Taxonomy (GTDB): domain Bacteria; phylum Pseudomonadota; class Gammaproteobacteria; order Burkholderiales; family Usitatibacteraceae; genus Usitatibacter. The sequence goes on from JBBQBW010000188.1 coordinate 669, forward strand.
CGTAGCTGCGCAGGCGATGCGAGAAATCCACCAGCGGCGGCACGCCGCTCTTCTCGGCGCGATCGCACCAGTCCTTGAGCTGGTTCACCAGCTGCTCGGTGGAGAGCGTGGAGCGCTCCCACAGGCGGGTGAGCTCCTGGCGCATCGACCAGGTGGTGTGCAGCGCCGGGCTCGCCTCGAGCACGCGATGGAAATTCTCGCGGTGCTCGGCCGGCAGGCGGTCGGCATCGAGGTGCAGCCACTTGCGCATCGCCTTCACCGTGGAATGGTCCTCACCCTTGGCTTTGCGGGCTTCGATCTCGAGCTTGCTCGCGCGCTTCATCGACTTGCGATAGTTGGTGAGCACGTCGTAGCGGTGCGCGATGACGGCCTGGAGTGTCTGCGCGTCGATCTCCCAGCGGGAAGGATCGAGCTTCACCTTCGGCGCCTGCTTGCGCACGGTGGCGAGGCCGAGCGCCGACAGGAGGGTGATGTACATCCAGCCCAGGTCGAACTCGTACCAGCGCAGCGAGAATTTGGCCGAGGTGGGGTAGGCGTGGTGATTGTTGTGCAGCTCCTCACCGCCGATCCATGCCGCCCACGGCGTCATGTTGGTGCTGTCGTCGTCGGTCGCGAAGTTGCGGTAGCCCCAGTAGTGGCCGAGGCCGTTGACGACACCCGCGGCCCAGAACGGGATCCAGGCGAGCTGCACGCCGTAGATCAGCATGCCGGGGATGAGGCCGAAGAGCCAGATGTTGAGGAACGCGAGCACGAGGATTCCGCACTTCTGGTACGGAGTGTAGAGGTTGCGCTCGATCCAGTCGGTGGGCGTGCTGTGGCCGTAGCGCTCCATCACGTCCTTCTTGTGCGATTCCTTCACGTACAGCACGACGCCGGTCCACAGGATCTTGTTGATGCCGTGGATGCGCGGGCTGTGCGGGTCTTCTTCGGTCTCGCACTTCGCGTGGTGCTTGCGGTGGATGGCGGCCCATTCCTTGGTGACCATGCCCGTGGTGAGCCACAGCCAGAAGCGGAAGAAGTGGCTGACGATCGGGTGCAGGTCCAGCGCGCGGTGCGCCTGGCAGCGATGCAGGTACAGCGTGACGGCGGCGATGGTGATCTGGACAAAGACCAGCCCGAGGAGGATATAGCCCCACCAGGTAAGATCGAGGAAGCCGCTGAACATGGAAAGTGCACCCTTTCTGGTACCGCCCGAAAAGGGCGGAAATCGACCCTAATTGTAACCCCCGGGACAACGGTACGGTGTCTGCTTATCACACGCCGGGTCAGGCCCTTGATTAGGCTGAGGATTCCCCTGTTTCAGCGGTAGCCGGAGGGCGCAGGTCGCGTCGGGCGAGGACGACACCCTGGTCGCGAAAGGTCCGAATCACCCGCAGCAGGATTTCGCTGCGCAAATCCCCGTCCCCGACGGCGGGATCCAGCACCCACACCGTGAGCTCGATTTCCACACCCAGGTCGGCCAGCGCCTTCACCCGCGCGGTGGGCGGCGGGTCGTCGATGATGCGGCCCTGGCCGCCGGCGGCCGTGAGCAGCAGCTCGCAGGCGAGGTCCACGTCGCTTTCGTACGTGACGCGCACCGGGATCACGATCGAGACCTTGGGGTCGCTGTAGGTGTGGTGCTGCACGCTCTGGGTGATCAGCACCTCGTTGGGGATGATCGACTTCACCCCGTCGCCACCCTTCAACACCGTGAAGCGCGCCTCGATCGCCTGCACCTCGCCGCGCCGGTTGTCGACGGTGACGGTGTCGCCGATCTTGAGGCTGCGGTCGAGGAGGACGATGAAGCCGCTCACGTAGTTGCTGGCGATCTTCTGCAGGCCGAATCCGAGGCCCACGCCGAGCGCGCCGCTGAATACCGAGAGCGCGGTGATGTCGATGCCCACCATCGGCAGCGCCACCAGGATGGCGAGGAAGATCGCCACGACCCGCAGCAGCTTCACCACCACCATGCGCATGGACATCTCCACCGACTGCGCGGCGAGCACGCGGCTTTCGGTGATGCGCGAGGCCCACATCGCGATGGTGAGCGTGAGCCCGAGGGCTCCCAGCGCCTGCAGCACCAGCAGCAGCGAGATGCGCTGCTTGCCGAGTGTCACGCCCGCGCGGTCGAGGGCCTCGAGGGTCTCGTCGAGCAGCCCCACTACGTGCAGCGCCACCGCGATCCACGCGGCCCAGGCGATGAAGCGGATCACCGAGCGCAGGAAGGCGCCGGGCGGCAGCACGTGGCCGAGGACGTAGACCGCGATGCGGATCGCCGCGAACGCGGTGGTGAGCGCCAGCACGATCTCCAGCAGTGCCACTGCCTGGTGGGGAGCGAGCGCCAGCTTGCCCAGCCACACCGCGAGCCACATGAAGAGCGGCAGCACCACGCGGTCGAAGCCGCCCTCGCCGAACTTCCAGCGGGGGTTGGCGGGAACGCGCTTGCGCACCGAGGCCGCCGCCAGCGAGCCCAGCCCGAGGGCGGTCGCGGCGACCGCCACCTGGATGCCGATCCGCAGGGGGGTGGCGTCCCCTGTGAGCGCGTCGATGAAGCGCGCCAGGGGAGAGAAGTCGTTGCTGGGGGTCATCGGTTGCCGGTCACTCCTCCACCACGTCCCCGGCCGGATCCGCCTCGACCTCAGTCGCGGCGGCGGCTTCCTCCTCGGCCGGCGCTGCCGGCTTCGCCGCCTTGTCGCGCTCCAGCACCGCGGCGAAGAATCCGTCGGTGTCGTGCAGGTGGGGCATCAGCTTCAGGTACTCCCCGTCGCCGCCGAGGCGGATGCCCTGGCGCTCGAGGATCGGCTTCACCGGGATGCGCTTGAAGTCGGAGTGCGTGGCGAGGAACGCGTCGACGATCGACTCGTTCTCCTCGGCGAGCAGGCTGCAGGTGCCGTATACCAGGCGCCCGCCCGGCTTCACCAGGCCCGCCGCTGCCTCCAGGATCGCCTTCTGCTTCACGTTGAGCTCGGCGAGCCCCGCCTCGGTCTGGCGCATCTTGAGGTCGGGATTGCGGCGCAGCGTGCCCAGGCCCGTGCAGGGCGCATCGACCAGCACGCGGTCGATCTTGCCGCGCAGGCGTTTCACCTTGGCGTCGTTCTCGTTGGCGATGCGCTGCGGGTGCACGTTCGACAGGCCCGAGCGCTTCAGGCGCGGGCCCAGGCTGGCGAGGCGCTTGTCGGAAACGTCGAAGGCGTAGAGGCGGCCGGACGAGCCCATGGCGGCGCCCATCTGCAGCGTCTTGCCGCCGGCGCCGGCGCAGAAATCCACCACCATCTCGCCGCGGCGCGGCTCCACCAGCAGGCCCAGGATCTGGCTGCCTTCGTCCTGCACCTCCACGGCGCCATCGAGGAACATCGGATGGCGGTTCAGCGCGGGTTTTTCCTTCAGCCGCACGCCGAGCGGCGAGTGCTTCGTGGGGCCGGCGATGATCTCGTCGAACGCCAGGCGGTCGAGCACCGCTTCGCGCGGCGCCTTCAGGGTATTTACCCGCAAGTCGAGCGGTGCCGTCTGCTGCAGGCCCCTGGCGAGCGCCAGCAGATCTTCTTCGCCCATCTGCGCGCGCAGTCGCGTCACCACCCAGTCGGGCAGGTCGGCGCGGATGGCGAAGGGCAGCTCCTCGACCGGCTCCGCCTTCATCGCGGCGAGCCATGCCCGCTCCTCGGCGGAGATGGCGCCCTCGATCTGCGACAAGCCGAAGCCCTGCACCCGCACCAGTGCCGCCAGCGCCATTTCGCGCGGCGTGGCGCCGGGAGTGACATGCTCGAGGTAGCGGCGGCGGCGCAGCGCCGCGTAGACGGTGTCGGCCACGACCCCGCGGTCGCGCTGCCCAAGCTGCGGGTGGTCGCGGAAGAACTGGCGCAGTTGCGTGTCGGCGGGCGAGCGCGCGGGAAGCATGACGGTGAGGGCATCGACGATGCCCTGCAGTTGCGCGCGGGTGATGCTCATCGCGCGCTCACGGCGGTGGCGACCTGCTCGACCATCAGCCGGTTCCTCGCCACCGGGAAGCGCAGCTTCACCGGCAGGTTGTGCTGGTCGATGCCGAGCCACACGTCGACCGTCTCCTTGTCCTCGGCGGGAGAATGGCGCAAATGCAGGGCGCGCACGCGGCCGAGCGGGATGTCGATCTCCTCGACGCCGATCACCTTCAGGTTGAAGCGGTACATCTTGCGTTGCGTGAACACCTGCATGTCGAGGGACTCCGCCGTGGGTGGCGAGTGGGCGAGCTGGAAGATCATGGAAAGCCAGTCGACGGTGTTGTCGGCCAGCGGGCTGGTGCGCTTTTCATCGCCACGATCGAAGGTGACCTGGCGGGAGCCCCAGTCGAAGGCGAGGCCCTCGTCGGCGCCGCCGGGGCGTTTTTCGCGGAAGCGCTCCGGGCGCAGGCCCTGGGCCGTGATTGCGCCCTGGCTCTCCTGCAGGATGCGCCCCTCGAGGAAGAGGGTGAAGAAACCGGTAGCCTCGGCCTCGCCCGAGATGCGGTAGTTGTCGCCTTCGCGCGTCCACTCGTAGGTGGCGCGCCCGTCGGCGAAGGCGGAGTTGATCTGGTAGCTGATGGAGAGCGAGGCGGGCAGCGCCTTCTCCGGAAACTTCGGCGGCTCGAGGGCGGGGATGGGGGCGGCCGGTTGCGCCAGGGCGAGGCGCTCGGGCTGCGGCGCGGCGGGGGCGACCGGTTCGGGAGCGGATTCGATCACGGGCGCGTCGGCCAGCGCGGGGAGCCCCGCGCCCGCGGCGCTGGCCAACTGCGGCAGCGGGTCGAAAGCGGCTGGCGCCCTGGGGCGCGATTTCGGGCGCACCGGGCGCGGCGCAGGAGCAGGCGCTGCGGCGGCAGCGGGCGCCTCTTGCGGCACCAGCTCCGCGCGTGTGTCGAGGGTAGCCGTGTACGCGGCGATGACGCCGCGGTCTACCGCCTCCCTCGAAGGCACCCCCACCAGCACCACGCCGTGGGCGAGCAGCGACACGGCGAGCGCCAGCAGCACCGGCCGGTAGCGACGCAGGTAGTTGCGGCGATTGGGCATCTAGCGCGCCTGCAGCGCCACGAGCGTCTGCTCGAGGCGCAGCCCGCGCGGGTCGTCGAACACGACGCGCACCGGGAAGTTGAAGCGGTCCTTGGCGAGCCACACGTCGGCGCGCGCCTCCTTGCCGGTGGTGACGCGAGCGTAGTGGAGCGTGTCGAACTCCCCGGCGGGCGTGGCGATGCGCACTTCCTCGACCAGGCGGTAGGTGTA
>JBBQBW010000189.1:0-5872 GCA_038318025.1 Burkholderiales bacterium
CACACCGTGGTGTCGGCCAGCATCGGCACCACGCCGATGGGCTTGCCGCGCAGCCTCGGCTCCACCTGCTGCTCCACGGAGGCGAAATACGAGTTGAAGTCGACGAGGAGGGATCTCAGCACCGGTCCGGCCCTTGAGGTCCCGTCCCTCAGGGCGCGCGCGGCGACGTCATGGGCCGCTGCGTGGCCTCCATGAACTTGCGCCGGAAGACCAGCGGGTCGGCGATGTCGCGCATCGGGGCCACCGCGGTGCCCGCTCCCGAGATGAGGATCGTGCCGTAGTTGAGCATGCGGCCCCAGAACCCCTGCTCCACCTTGAGGGCCTCCACCTTGTCCAAGTTGATCTCGACCGTGTCGCGCTTCACGAACCCGGTCTTGGCGATCACCCGGAGGTTGGTGATGGCGATCTCCGTGGAGCGCACGCGCAGCCACGCCACCGCGAGGAACACGATGCCCACCACGGCGACGAGGGTGACGGTCCCGACGAGGAGCATCCAGAACTGCGACCACCACGAAATGCGCGCCTTGTGCAGCACGCGCTCGCCCTCGAGCAGGGAGTCGTCGATATAGGACATGCGGCTAGGCGGGGAGGTTGGTGGCTTCGAGGAACGCGGCCACCAGCGCCTCGAGGCCGCGGGCATCGGCCGCGTCGAACCGCCCTCGGCGCGGACTATCCAAGTCGAGCACGCCGATCACGCGATCGCCGTGCACGATCGGCACCACCACCTCGCTCTCCGAGGCGGAGTCGCAGGCGATGTGGCCGGGGAATGCGTGCACATCCTGGACCACGATAGTGCGGCGCTCGCGCGCCGCGGTGCCGCACACGCCGCGGCCCAGCGCGATGCGCACGCAGGCGGGCTTGCCCTGGAACGGGCCCAGCACCAGCTCGCCTCCCTTCATCCAGTAGAAGCCGGCCCAGTTGAGCTCCGGCAGCGAGTGGAAGACGAGGGACGCCAGGTTGGCGGCGTTGGCGGTGAAATCCCGCTCGCCTTCGAGGAGGGCGCGGGCCTGGGAGAGGAGCTCGGGATAGCGCTCGGACGCGGTGCCGGGCGCGGAGGTCTTGAGGGCGAACATGGGGACTCCACGGGGAGTCCCCTAGCTTAGCATCGCCTTCAGCGCACGCCGGTGGCCTGGGTTGGGCCCTTCTTCTTGCGCGGCTTCTTCTTGGTGGTGGCGGTTTTGCCCGTGGACTCTGGCGCCGCGGCCGCCTTGGCGGGCGCGGGCCTGGCCGCAGCCGCCTTGGCGGGCGCCGCCTGGCTTGCGCCGGGACGATCCTTGGCCTCGCCTGCCGCGTGGGCGGCCAACGGCAGTGACGCGGCGAGGAGCGCCGCGAGGGCAGTGGAGCGCAGCTTCATTTCTTCTCCTTGGGATGCGCGTGCGGAGAGCACGCAGCCGAACAACGGAACGCCCGGGGGGCCGTTGACGTCGGACGTATAATCCGCCGCTCTCGTCTTGCGACAACCCGCGCCCCCTCACCCGAGTCCTCCCCGCCATGGCCCGTTCCCGCCCCCGTTCCTCCCCGGCCGCCGCTGGCGCGTTGCCTCCCGTCGCACCAAAGAGACCCAAGGTGATGACGAAGTTCGGCGACCGGCGTGTCGACCCTTACTTCTGGCTGCGGGAGAAGGACAACCCCGAGGTCATCGAGTATCTCGACGCTGAGAACCGCCACACCTGGGGGGCGATGCAGCACCTCGCGGGGTTTCGCGACACGCTCTACGAGGAAATGCTCTCCCGCGTGAAGGAGACCGACGAGAGCGTTCCCTATCGCAAGGACGGCTTCTGGTACTACCGGCGCGAGGTCGAGGGCATGCAGTACCCGATCCATTGCCGCCGCAAGGGGAGCATGTCCGCGCCCGAGGAGGTCCTCCTGGACGTGAACGCGCTGGCGAAGGGGCACAAGTTCACGTCCGTGGGGTTGTTGGACGTGTCTCGCGATGGCCGGCAGCTGCTCTACACCGTCGACTTCACCGGCTTTCGCCAGTACACGCTGCACGTGAAGGACCTCGCAACCGGCAAGCTCCGGCCCGAGAGCGCGGTGCGAGTCACCTCCGCCGCCTGGGCCGCGGACAACGCCACCTTCTTCTACGTGGAGGAGGACGAGACCACCAAGCGCAGCCACCGGCTGCACCGCCGCACCCTCGGCGAGCCCGAGGCGGTGATGGTCTACGAGGAGCGCGACGAGCAGTTCGACCTGGGGGTGGGCGAGACGCGCAGCGGCGCTTTTGTGGTCCTGGGCAGCTACAGCAAGGACACCACCGAAATGCGGCTCCTCGCGGCCGATGCGCCCATGGGCGACTTCAAGGTCGTGGCGCGACGCCGCAAGGGCCACGAGTATTTCGTGGACCACCGCGGTGACGAGCTTTTCATCCGCACCAACGACAAGGGCCCCAACTTCCGGTTGGTGCGCGCTCCGGTGGCGGACCCCGCCCCCGCGAAGTGGAAGCAGGTGGTGGCCCATCGCGACCTGGTGATGCTCGAGGAAGTGGACCTGTTCCGGGATTTCTGGGTGCTGGTGGAGCGCGACAAGGGGCTCCTCAAGCTGCGCGTCACCGATTTCGCGAGCGGCAAGCGCCACTTCATCGCCTTCGATGAAGCGGTGTACTCGGCGCACCCGTCGGTGAACGCGGAGTTCGACACGAAGCGGTTCCGCTTCGTCTACGAAAGTCTCGTCACCCCGATGACGTGGTACGACTACGACGTCGCGCGCCGCACGCCCAGGCTCCTCAAGCGCCACCCGGTGCTCGGCGGCTACGACCCGAAGCGCTACGTCTGCGCGGCGCTCACGGCGGTGGCGCGGGACGGCACCCGCATCCCGGTCTCGATCGTCTATCGCAAGTCGATGCGCGGCGCGGGCCCGATGCCGATGCTGCTCTACGGCTACGGCTCCTATGGCATGCCGATGGATCCGGGCTTCCGCTCCTCGCGCGTGTCGCTCCTCGACCGCGGCATGGTGTTCGCCATCGCCCACGTCCGCGGCGGCGGTGACCGCGGCAAGACGTGGTACGACACCGGCAAGCTGATGCGAAAGAAGAACACCTTCAGCGATTTCGTCGCCGTCGCCGAGTCGCTGGTGCGCCGCGGCATCACCGCGCCCGACCGCCTGGTGATCCAGGGCGGCAGCGCCGGCGGCCTGCTGATGGGCGCCGTGGTGAACCTGCGCCCGGACCTGTTCAAGGCGGTGGTCTCGCAGGTGCCGTTCGTCGACATCATGTCCACCATGCTCGACGCGTCGCTGCCCCTCACGGTCGGGGAGTACCTCGAGTGGGGCGATCCCAACGAGGAGCGCGCCTACAAGTACATGCGTTCGTATTCGCCGTACGACAATCTCAGGAAGGGCGCGTACCCCGCGATGCTGGTGGAGACCTCGCTCAACGACAGCCAGGTGATGTTCTGGGAGCCCGCCAAGTACGTGGCGAAGCTGCGCACGCTCAAGACCGACGCGAACCCGCTGCTGCTGAAGACCATCATGGAGGCGGGACACGGCGGGGCCTCGGGGCGGTACGACGCGCTGAAGGAATTGGCGTTCACGTACAGCTTCGTGCTGGACCAGGTGGGCCTCGCGAAGTGACGCCGGGCGGCGTCATCCCCGCGAAGGCGGGGATCCCATCATTGGGCCCCCGCCTTCGCGGGGGCGACACATGAGCAACCTGCAGCTCTTCGCAACCTGCGTCGCGATCTGGGGCACCACCTGGCTCGCGATCAAGTTCCAGCTGGGCCAGGTCGCCCCCGAAGCCAGCGTCTTCTGGCGCTACCTGCTTGCTTCACTCGTGGTGTTCGGTTATTGCCTCGCGCGTGGGCTGCCGCTGCGCTTTACCGCGCGCCAGCACCTGTGGCTCGCGATCTTCGGCGCCTTCATGTTCTGCCTCAGCTACGTCTTCGTGTACTACGCCGAGGAGCACTTGGTCTCGGGGCTGGTGGCGGTGGGTTATTCGGCGAGCCCGCTCCTGGGGATGCTGGGACAGCGGCTTTTCTTCGGCACGCCGATGACCCGGCGCATCACGACGGGGTCCCTGCTGGGCATCGTCGGCATCGCGCTCGTGTTCGGCAGCGAGTTCGCGAAGCTCGGTACCGACCGCGACACCGCCCTCGGGGCCGCCTACACCGCGCTCGCGGTGATCCTCTCGACGCTCGGCAGCATGGTGGCGCAGCGCAACAACGGGCGCGGCATCCCGATGTGGCAGGGGATGGCCTGGGGAATGCTCTACGGGTCGATCTGGGCGCTGGCGATCACGGTGGCCACCGGGAAGGCGGTGGATTTCGAGGCGAGCGCCCCGTACGTCCTCTCGCTCCTGTACCTCGCGCTGATGGGCTCCGTGGCGGCCTTCGCCGGCTTCCTCACGCTCCTCAACCGCATCGGCGCCGCGCGGGCGGGGTATGTCGGCGTCATGGTCCCGATCGTGGCCCTCCTCATCTCGGCCGCCTTCGAGTCGTTCCGCTTCCATCCGCTGCTGTGGGTGGGGGTGGCGATCTCGGTCGCGGGCAACGTGGTCATCCTGCGCACGCCCCGGCAGGCGTGACCCGCGCCGGACATGTTCCGGCGCGGGCCCTCAGCGCGCTTCGCGGAACCTCTCCAGCCCCCGCGCCGCCTCTTTCCGCACCTTCCACTTGAGCGGCGCCAGCCACCCGAGCAGTTTGCCCGCCGGCCCCAGCGCCTGGGCGGCCCAGGGCCAGAAGGGGAACGAGTCGAAGTGCCGCACGATGAGCCCGTCGCGGAATGCGAACATCGCGGAGATGCGATTCACCACTTTCCGGCCGGTCTTGCTGAAGGTGTAGCGGGCGGTCCACTTCGCCTTTGCGCCGGAAGCGTCGCCCTGGGCCTCGTCCAGGGTCACCTCCAGGTCGGTGGCCCGGGAGAGCAGCATGCGCCACATGTCGCCGGCCTCCGCCCCCCGCAGCGAGGGGAACACCGTGTCGGAGAAGAATACGTCCGGGTGGTAGCAGGCGGCCATGGCCTCGGCATCCCGGCGGGCGAAGGCGGCATAGAACTCGCGGATCAGGGTCTCGTTCGGGTGCATGGCGCGTTCCCAGCGGAATTGACAGGCGTCAAGGTGGGGCATTTTGTCCCGTTCCTATACTCCCGGCAAAGCCCACTTTGAGGAATCCCATGCTCTCCGACATCGAAATCGCCCAGAAGGCGAAGATGAATCCCATTGCCGAGGTCGCGAAGAAGCTCGGCATACCCGACGAAGCGCTCGAGGCCTACGGGCGCTACAAGGCGAAGATCGCGCTCAACTACTGCCAGTCCCTGGGCAAGAAGAAGGACGGCAAGCTCGTCCTCGTGACCGCCATCTCGCCCACGCCGGCCGGCGAGGGCAAGACCACGACCACGGTGGGCCTGGGGGACGCGTTGAACCACATCGGCAAGAAGGCGGTGATCTGCCTGCGCGAGCCCTCGCTGGGTCCGGTGTTTGGCATGAAGGGCGGGGCGGCCGGCGGCGGCTACGCCCAGGTGGTGCCGATGGAGGACATCAACCTGCATTTCACCGGCGACTTCAACGCGATCCAGCTCGCCAACAACCTGCTGGCGGCGATGATCGACAACCACATCAACCACGGCAACGACCTGGGCTTCGATGTCCGCCGGATCGCCTGGAAGCGCGTGCTCGACATGAACGACCGGGCGCTGCGCCAGATCACCGTGGCGCTCGGCGGCCCGGCCAACGGCTTCCCGCGCGAGGACGGGTTCGACATCGTGGTCGCCTCGGAAGTGATGGCGATCTTCTGCCTGGCGACCTCGCTGAAGGATCTGAAGGAGCGGCTCGGCAACATTGTCTTCGGCTACACCCGCGACAACAAGCCGCTGCGCGCGCGCGACCTGAAGGCGCACGGCGCGATGGCGGTGCTGCTGAAGGACCAGATGGCGCCGAACCTGG